>SKQZ01000421.1 GCA_007118765.1 Candidatus Hydrogenedentota bacterium | reverse complement strand
CTGCGAATCTTACACCATATCAGGCACTTTGCTTGCCCGCCGACTTCGACGTGTAATAACACGCTGTCAGCCGGCGGCCTGCGCAAAACACCTGCTCTGGCGCAATCTTCACAGGCTCACGCCGAAACCTGATGAAATATCCGGGTTAAACGTGGACGGGGCTATTTGATTGCGCCCAGTGCCGCATAAGTTTCATCCAACAGCGCTTCCGTGCGCTCCCAGCCAATGCAGGGGTCGGTAATGCTGAGGCCGTATGTCAGTTTACTGATGTCGGCGCCCAGGGGTTGACGTCCCTCTTCCAGGTTGCTTTCCAGCATGAGGCCCATGATGGAGTCGTTGCCTTCCACGCGTTGACGAACGACATCGCGCAGCACATGGGCCTGCAACACTTCGCGTTTGCCGCAGTTGGCATGACTGCAATCCACCATCATGCGCGGTGCAAGGCCCGCAGCCTGAAGTTGCTCTGTGGCGTTGATAATGCTAACCGGGTCGTAATTGGGGCCGTTGCGTCCGCCTCGTAAAATGATATGCCCGTGCCGATTGCCACGGGTGCGCACCACACAGGAGCGTCCGTCACTGTCAATGCCCAAGAAATGATGTGGCCGTCCTGCGGCGACCAGCGCGTCAATGGCGCTCTGCAAATTACCGTCCGTGTTATTCTTGAAGCCAACAGGCATGGACAGTCCGCTCGCCATCTCGCGGTGTGTTTGCGATTCGCTTGTGCGCGCCCCGACGGACACCCACGACAACAAGTCGGCGATGTATTGCGGGATGATGGGGTCAAGCACCTCGCTGGCGGCGGGTACACCCAAATCAGCGAGCGTCATCAGCAGCGCCCGCGCCTTTCGTAGTCCCTTTTCAATATCGTAGCTGTTGTCCATGTCCGGGTCGTTTATGAGACCCTTCCAACCTGTAGTTGTGCGGGGCTTCTCAAAATAGACGCGCATTATCACGAAAAGCCGATCGGCATAGCGCTCCTTTAACGTCCTCAGTCGGCGGGCATAGTCAATGGCGGCGTCTGCATCGTGGATGGAGCACGGACCTGCTATAATGAGCAGGCGGCTGTCGTCCCCGTCCAAGATGGCGGCAATGGCCTCGCGGGCGCCGGCCACGGTGTCTGTAATCGTTTCCATGTGCGCTTGGGCCGCCGACGCATCCAACGTTCCATATTCTTCTTGGAAGACGGCCTCTTTGAGCGTGTGCGGCGCTACGAGCGGTGTGAGGGAGACGACATTTAGATTATCCAATGGGCGTGTCATAACTATGTTTGTCCTGTCACGTGTTTGGTTGCGGCAGTGTATAGTGCTTGAAAGTGTGCTGTAAACTATGGGAGAAACGGGGCGGCGGCAACTATTTGCCTATACCGGCTGCCTGATGGGGCGCCGGCCCGCGCGTTTACCGGCAGTGTAACAACGGAATAGCAATCATGCTGTTGTGCATGCCGCAGGAATACAGCATACATGACCTATCGTTACTATGGTACATTATCAGCAATGGGAACACCAACTCGTTTTGATGCTGTGCGGGGCATATTTTGCTGCTGCGTGTCAAAGGAAACAAAAGAAGCAATAACCTTTATTGCAGGAAAGAAGACGCTTGTATGAAAATTGGAATCGTGTGTCAAGCCACTGCGGGCGGCAGCGGCATCCTTGCAACTGAGCTGGGGCTTGCCTTGGCCAAGCGTAATCATGAGATTCATTTTATCTCCATGGAATCACCGTTCAGGTTGCATCAGTTCGAGCAGAATGTGTTTTCCCACTACGTGGATGTCATCAACTATCCCCTTTTCAAAGTGCCGCCCTATTCACTTGCTCTGGCAAGTAAAATCAGTGAAATCGCCGAAGAGTTCGGGCTGGAAATCATTCATGCCCATTATGCGGTGCCCAATGCCGTGGCCGCGCTGCTTGCACGGGACATGTTGCCGCCTGAGAAAAGGTTTTGTCTTGTGACTACCCTGCATGGCACCGATATCACGTTGGTGGGCGGGCATCCGTCTTTCTATCGCACCACGCGCTACGCCATGGAAAACAGCTGTGCAGTCACGGCAGTGTCCGATTGGTTAAACCGGGAGACGTGCCGCGAGTTTCAGCTTTCAAAACCGGTGCGCACCATCTATAACTTTCTTGACGGTGACAAATTCAAGCCGCGCGACGGCAACCGTGCCGCCCTGGCCGCCCCGGACGAAAAGATTGTGATGCATATTTCCAATTTTCGGCCGGTAAAACGCGTCACGGATGTTGTGCGGGTGTTCAAGAAAGTAAATGACGCCGTGCCGGCACGTCTTGTGATGGTGGGGGACGGGCCTGAACGCTTGGCGGCGTCGGGGGTTGCAAAGCAGCTTGGCATCACCGACCGTATCGCGTATTTGGGCAATTACGAAGACATAGAGGACCTTTTGCCCTGTGCAGACCTTGTCATACAACCCAGCGAACATGAAAGTTTCGGGCTTGTTCCGCTGGAAGCAATGGCGTGTGAAGTGCCCGTCATTGTAACGGCGAGCGGCGGTATTACCGAGGTGGTGACCGATGGCGAGACGGGTTACTTGTGCGAAGTGGGCGACATCGAAACAATGGCCACCCATGCCATCGCCCTGCTGTCCGACGAAGCACGGGCCGGCGAAATGGGTCGAAAAGGGCGTGCCCATGTGTTGAAGCATTTTCAGAAGGAAGCCATCGTGGGGCAATACGAACGGGTGTATGCCGAGGTACTACAAATGCTTCGGAAACAGGTCGCGTCTTCAGAGTCGTGATCTACCCGGCATACCGACGGCCTTCGTCCAGCATGGCGAGATAGTTGTCGAGGGGGATGTAGTTCGCCACGCTATTGCCCGTGCCAAGACAATAACCGCCGCCGGGCTGACAAACATCCAGCGTGTCACGCACCCGTGTGCGCACCTCTCGTTCGGATGCACGACAGAGGTAGTCCACATCAATACCGCCAAGGAGGGCAATTTCGCCGCCGTAGCGGCTATTCGCCTCGGTCACCGGTTCGATAACGTCCTCAAATGAATGTTTGGCGTCAATCTTTACATCCTGGATAAGTTCATCCATGATGAGGTCAAGTTTCCCGCATGAATGCAGCAGATAAGGGCGGCCCGCGTCGTGCGCGATTTGCGCAAGGGCTTTGTGGCCGGACAACACAAATTCGTGCATATCGTCCGGACCAACCAGAGG
>SKQZ01000278.1 GCA_007118765.1 Candidatus Hydrogenedentota bacterium | reverse complement strand
GCATGATTGGAGCCTGCCGCGCCAAAGGTGATTACACTGCGTGCGCCCCGTTGTTTTGCCGCGCCCAGCAGGAACCCCAGTTTCCGTGTCTTGTTGCCGCCGTATATTGCGCTGGAAAGGTCGTCGCGTTTGATGAATAGGCCGCCCATACCGTGGTCCCGCGCAAAGGCATCCGCCTGCTGCACCGGCGTGGGTGTTGTTGCCAGCGGGATATAGGGGAGGCGCTGCGCCAGTGCGGGAAAGGCCTCAAAAAGCGCGAGGCGGTCTGCATTGCTTGCGGACACGCTAACCTTATCCCCGCGCCCCGGCAACACGCGCAACCTCGATGGTTCTGCCCGTTCCGGCGGCTTTATACACGGCGCAAACGATTTCGACGGCATGCCGCGCCTGCGAGAGCGGAATGGCCGGTTCGCGGTTTTGTCGTATTGCGCGCACCATATCCTCCATGATGAGGGTATGTCCGTCCGCCGCCACGGCCATGGCGTCCTTGCTTGCGCCGCCGTCAACCTGTTTGCCGCCGAACTTCTCCATCATGCGCGTGCGTTCCGTTTTACCGCCCATCTCAAAATGGACAAGCACATCGCCCTCCTTGCGGAAAGAGCCTTTGCTGCCAAAACCGTAAATCGCCTGCGGCCCGCCCGGTCGCGCACACGTGGTGGTAAACACCGTGCCCAATGCGCCATTGGCAAATTGCAGGCAGGCCACGGCGTGGTCCTCCGCCTCAATATCATGGTCGAACACATCATAAAAGCCGCATACGCGTTTCACCGGCCCCGCGAGGAAGGTGAGCAGATCAATGGTATGAATGCCCTGGTTCATCATACTGCCGCCGCCGTCCATGGCCCACGTGCCCCGCCACGGGCCGAAGGGCCCGGAGAAATACTCCTGTCCGCGGAACCACGGCAAGGCGCCGTGTATGCCGATGACGCGTCCCATCTTCCCTTTTTCGATGGCCTTCTTCAATGCGATGTTCAGCGGATTCATGCGCGATTGAAAGATGCAGCCGCACTTAACGCCCGCCGCCGCCACGGCCTTTTCCAGTTTGTTGATGCGTGTCGGCGCAATATCCACCGGTTTTTCCATGACAATGTGTTTGCCCGCTTTGGCGGCGGCAATTCCCATGTCCGCATGGACGCCGCTTTCCGTTACGATGCTGATCACGTCTATGTCGGGGTCGCGCAGCAAGTCGTCGTAGTTGTCGTAGCCGGTGACACCAAACTTTTTCACGCGCTCCGCCAAACGGCCGGTATGTTTGTCGCATACTGCCGCAAGTGTCGCGCCCCGCGCGTTATTGATGGCGACACAGTGATGTTCGCCCATACCCAGACCAACGACGCCAAATCGGATTGCTTTGCCTGCCATTGAGAAGTGTTCTCCTTTGTTTTGCAGCCGGTGCGGGTTCCACACCGGGGGCGGTTTCGCATTGGGATAGTCCTGTGTGTAAAGTGTACCCGCATTGTCCTTTTGCTTCAAGTTTGGTTTCCATTGGAATGTGCTCTGTTGTATACTGCCTGTAGAACTAAGGAGCCCCGTATTATGAAGACAGCAGTTGCCGTACTTATGGTTGTTTTGTTCATGGCGCATATACTGCCTGCCGCCCACGGCGCAACGGAGAATGCCGCACAACACAATGGCTGGCGTGTCGGCGTCGCCCGAATGGATATCACCCCCGACCGTTCTCTGTGGCTTGGCGGATTCGCGGCGCGCACCCGGCCCTCCGAAGGCACGCTGCACCCGTTGTGGATTAAGGCGCTTGCCCTTGAAGACGCTTCCGGTCACCGCGCGGTGTTGGTAACCAGCGACATCCTCGGATACCCGAAAGCCATGTCCGAGCGCATTTGCGACACAATAGAACAGGCGCACGGGCTGACACGTTCACAAATTATACTGAGCGCGTCCCACACCCATTGTGCGCCGGTCATTAAGGATGCATTGCGTTGCATGTATATTTATGACGACGCGGAAGCGGCCAGACTCCATGAATATGCCGAGCAGTTTGAAGCGCGTGTTGTTGCGCTGGTTGACGCCGCGTTTGAGGAAATGGAACCTGCCGCGCTCTTTGCGGGCAACGGCATTGCGCGGATAGCGGTGAACCGACGCAATAATTCCGAGCGCGATCTTTTGCCGACCACGATAGTTGCGGGCCCCCACGATCACGCCGTGCCCACATTGCAGGTGAGCCGTCCCGACGGTTCGCTCATTGCCGTGGTGTTTGGGTATGCCTGCCATGCCACCGTGCTGAACGAATACCTTTGGAACGGCGACTATCCGGGGTTCGCACAAATAGCGCTGGAAGAAAAATATCCCGGCGCCATGGCGATGTTTTTTGCCGGATGCGGCGCCGACCAGAACGCGATGCCCCGCCGCAGCATAGCGTTTGCCGAACAATACGGGAAGACACTTGCCGCCGCCGTGGAGCGGGCAATGAAAGACGTCATGCGTCCGCTGGCGCCGTCATTAACGACCACCTATCAGGAAATTATGCTGGCGCTGGAGCCGACGCCCGATATAGCGGGGTTCCGCGAACGCGTTGCAGAGACCACCGGTTACGAAGAGCGCTGCAACCAATGGATGCTTGATCAGCTTGAACAGGGGGAGACGCTTCCCGACGCCTGGTCCTATCCGGTGCAGTTGTGGCGGCTGGGCGATCAAACACTCGTAACATTGGGCGGAGAGGTAACGGTTTCGTATGCCATCAACATAAAAGAGCGCCTCGGCCAAGACGTGTTCGTCATGGGATACGCCAACGATCAGACGGCCTATATCCCGTCTGAAACCATTCTTGAGGAAGGGGGCTACGAGGGCGACCGGTCACAACTGATTTACGGCATGCCCGGAAAATGGCTGCCCGGCATCGAAAGCCAGATTCTTGATGCCGTGGAGACACTGCACGACACAGTTCTTCAGCAAGAATAAGGAGGCGCGGGGCGTTTGTTTACGGGCCGTAGGGGAAGGCCAAGTCCCCGTGTTGCATCATGTATCTGGCAATGTTGAGGATGTGTTGCGTGTTTGTTCCGGACAACAAATACTCAAACACATTGGTGTATTCCAGGAAGAAGTCCAGCCCCTCCATGAAAACGGCGTATGCCATTTCAATGGTCTGTGCGCTGCCCGGCAGATCAATAATGGCGGCAAGCGTGTCAAGCGCCTGAATGGCCGTCATCTGCACATCAAGCCCCGCCAACAGCTCATTGGAAACGGTGGCGCCCTGGGTTAACTGCAACCCGAGATAATGGATGTTCTTGTATACGGCCAAGGCAGACTCGTAATCGCCCATGGACTCGAAATACGCGCCATAGCTGAGCAAGTCATAGCTTAATTCCATGGCCGCGTTGTATTCTTCTGCGCCCGCATTAAAGGCGGCCAGTAATTGCGCGGCATCCTCTGACATGCCCGCCGCATGCAGGGCGGCATGGTGCTGTTGGGCATAGTCAAGAGCAAAGGCGTTGCCGGACTGGAACACGGCGGCGCGCGAAAGGGCTTCAAGCGCCCCGTCATAATCGCCTTGTGCAAACCGGATTTGTGCATCCAGATAATAGGGCATGCTGTTGTCGGGGGCCAGACGTTTCAGCATCGCCAGCTGTTGCAGCGCTTCATCGTAAGACGCGGGATCAAGCATGAGGTTCCGCGCCAGTGCGAACCGTAACGACGCATTGTCCGGCGATTGTTGCAAGGCTTGTTCAAGCAATGCACGCGCTTCGTCGTCGGGCAGAAAACGGCTTAATCCGGCCAGTTCAAACGGCGACAGTTGACCTGCATCCAGCAGACGGCGCACCTCGTCCGGGTCCAGTGCGCCCCATCGCGCCAGCAGCGCCAATGCGTCTGATTGGCCGCCCAGCGCCTCGCGACGCGCTGCGATAATATCTTCCGCCGTTATGCCGTCTTCCGGGTCTTCCCGGTGACGGGTCGGATCAAATTCCGGCGTTGTTTCAGGCCGTGTGGCGGCAGTCAACAGCGAGATGCGATCATCGGACGGGCCCGGCAAGAATTGCAACGGCTCTCCCTCATGCAATGCGGCGGGAGGTGCAGAGGGTTGCGCCGGTTGTTGTGGTTCTTGGTGTTGTGGGCGATGGGCGGTGTGCATGTGTTGCGGCGCGGGCGGTTGTGATAGTTGTATTACCAGCACCCCCAGTATCGCCAACACACACGCGGCGGCGGCGGCCACAAAGCGCCATGAGAACAATACGTCTTCCCGGCGGGCTGCTTTTCGGCGGGCATAGGCATCAAAACGCTGTTCCCCGCCGACATCGCGTTCGGCCACCTTCGACATGACCGGCGCCACAACATCCGTTCTCGGCGCCAGTAAGCGCAACGCTTCGCCTGTTTCGACAAGGTCTTTTTCCACTGACGACAGTGCGTTTGGCGTTGCCGGAAGTTGTGCCATTACTTCCGCCGTCATCTCCACATCGGGCGCCGTTTCGCGCAACGCATCGCCCAGCGCGTACAGGGCCGTTTCCACGGCATCGTTTTCGGAGTGCGATTCGCGAAGGCGTGTCATGACCGCATCAGATACGTCAACGGACGGCGTTGCGTCATGGAGCGCCGCGCCCAGATCGTACAGCAACGCGTCCTGTTCCAGCAGCGTTTCATAGGCCGCCCGAAGTTCCGCGTCACGCTCCAGCGCGTCGCGCACCCGTGCCATCATTGCGGGCGGCAGGGCGCCGTCATGATAGGCTGGCAGCATGGCCGCCGTTATGTTTTCGTTTTCCCTTGTCACTACAAGAAGTCCGTCAGTTCTGCGCAGCGTTCGCGCAATTGATTCAGTGCCCGATGCGTGCGTGTTCGCACCGCGCCTTCGCTTATCTCCAAGGCTTCAGCCATTTCCCGCGCCGAAAGCTGCTCGAAATAGCGCATGACCAGCAACTCGCGCGGTTCCGGCGGCAGCGCGTTGACCATACGCAGCAATGCGCGATGACGCTCATCAACCAACACGCCCTCCAGCGGATGTTCCGTGGCGGGGGCCCAGTGGGGCTGTGCCGCGGCGCTTGCGTGCTCAAGCCCTTCCAGACTTTCCATGGGCGCCACCTTGTTGTGTTTGATAACATTCAAGCACATGTTGCGCGCAATGGAAAGCACCCACGGGCGAAAGGTGCGAGCCGGGTCAAAACGTTCCCGTGCGGAAAATACCCGCAGGAACGTTTCCTGTGTGATCTCCTGTGCTGTCTCGAGGTGTCTCAGGTAGTGCAAACAAAACCGAAACACATCGTTCTGGTAGCGTTTCACCAGTTGTGCCAGCGCCGAGTCGTCCCCTTCGCATAATCGTACCATCAACTGTTCATCGCTGCATTCAGTTAAGTCGCTCATATTCTTCTCCGGGGCGTTCGTATCGGTTTGAATGATACGCGCCACCGTGAACGTCGCTGAATTGCTTACGCTAAGAATACAATTCAGGGCGTTGCTTGTTACACACGTTCTGTTATAACTTGTTCATTTTCGACAACATATTTTATATCCAAGTGCCGGGGCACTATATATAGTGTTTTTATCTCCACCGTCGCTATATATTGTACCGCCGTGTCCGGTTACGCTGATCATTGCCGGGGCCGCCTTAAAATACGGCGCAGGTTGGCAGGGTCTTCAAGCCATGTGACCGCCCGGTCATATTCAGGGTAGCGTTTCTCCGCCTTCTTAAAGGCAGGAGGATGCAAATGGCATCGTCCGTCACGGCCCCGTGTAATGCCGATCCGGGCATGCAGCATCTCATGGTATACGATATAGCGTACCACATGGGCCGGCACAAAAGATTGGTCCAGCCGCGGATGAATCCGTATCAGACGGTCTTCCGCGTAATAAGCGCCGAAGCGAATGGAGCGCAGGGCTTTGCCGTTGTCCCGTCCCCAGGAAATGGCGACATCAATTTTGTTGTCGAAGTGATCCTGATTCAGTACGCGCATCATGGCGTCAAGGTCATGGTGGTTGCCTTGGGTGATGAGGCGAATTTTTTGTGGGGGAGTTCGTTTGATGGTATGGCGTTGCGCCGCAATATACTGTCTGAAGAGGGTGTCGTGTTTTCGTGTTCGCGGGTGCTTGATCCAATGGGCGAGGGCGTTGCGCACTTCCTGTGGGGCAACCAGGAACATGCGATGCAATCGCACCTGCGCCTTTGTGCCGTCCGGCCTGTGGCGCAGCGACATCATGGTGGACTTGTTATCCGTAATCACAAGGTTAATGGCGATGCGCGTGCGCGCCTCCAAATCGGCGTGCAACATGCGTTGCTGCCGTTCCTGTTCATCCGGCGCAGGCGCAGGTGGCGCGCATGTTGTTTGTATGGCGTCATCCATAAGGTCTGCCGAGAATAATTCCAATTGCCGGTTCATGCCGATTCCCTGTTGTGAGACTGCCGTCCATATTCGGTTCGCGCCCATCCATAACTGCTATTGCGGTCCGGCGCGTCCAGTGTTGTCATTGTGAAGGCGTGTCCTCTTCCTCGGTGGGGACGACCTCCTGCTCCTCGTATTCCGCAGGCATGGCGTCCTCTTCGTCATTGACGCCATACACCAGTTGCTGAAACTCCGGCAAATCATACAGGTTGCTAAAGTACGTGTCAACAGCCGCGTAGCGTCGGGCCTCCTCGTCCAATTCAATTGCCAGTTCAAGCAGGTACAACGCGTCCTCCACCCGCTCCATGGTGCTGTAAAGACATGCGAGATTATACGGGGGCTTTGGATTGTTGGGTTCCAGTTCCATTGCATAGGCGTAGTGCGTTTCCGCTTCTTCATAGCGTTCCAGCACCACCATCAGGTTTGCGTAGTTATTATGGGACGCAATGTCGTGGGGCGCAAGTTCAATGGCCAGCGCCGCCATTTCCTCCGCCTCTTCATAGCGTCCCATCAGACGCAACACTACGCCGAGGCTGCTGTACGGGCGTGCCCAGTCTGGTTCCAGGGCGATGGCCTGACGCAGCAGCGCTTCCGCTTCGTCAAGCCGGTCGGGGCCGCTTTGCCCGACAATGCTTCCGAGCAGCGCATAAGGCCAGCTCCAGTCGGGATGGTCGGCGACTATCTCTTCGAGCAAGGCCGCCGCCGCCGCCATGTTGCCTTCGCGCTGATATTGCAACGCCAGGGCATAAGCGCTTTCCGCGGTGTAATAGTGGCCGGCGTCCGCCGCCGCCGCCGCAATGCGCACCGCCCGTTGCGTGTCCGGGCGCGATGCCAGCGGATCAACGGCAAGCAGTGTCATGGCGTCCCCGGTTACTTCCGCCACGAACGCCACATACTGGCGTTCTTCCCAGTCATAACGCCGCCACAGCACCACCGCAACAGCGACACATGCCGCCGTCAAGGCAATTGTCCATGGCGTCCATCGCATCATAAGCACCTGTCTTTCCTGAGTGGCGGTTGACCTGTCCGAAAACATAAGGCAAACCAAAACACGCTGCACCACCCATAGTCTACCTGTCTGGCAGGGTTGCGGGCAACGCCAACCGTCGTATCATACGCCGCGCATGTCGGCGGGCCATATAATTTTGTGCAGCTGCAACTGCAGTCGCGCCGGGGCGCTGTCGGCAACCATCCATTTGGCCAGTTGCTGCGGGTCCAGCATGTCGGCCACGGGCGAAAACAATATCGCGGCGCCTGTGCTCAGGATGTTGTGCTGCTTAATCATCGCCAGGGCATGGTCATAATCGGCGCGATCCGTCAATACAAACTTCACTTCATCGCGTGTGGTCAACGCTTGTATGTTCGGCCAATGCATGCGTTCGCTCATGCCGCTGCCGGGACACTTGACATCAATGATGCGAATGCAGTTTTCCGGGAGCGCCGTGATGGGCAGTGTGCCGTTGGTTTCCACCAGCGTCGTATGGCCCGCCGCCAGCAACGCCTCCACCAGCGGGACACATCCCGGCTGCAACAGCGGTTCGCCGCCGGTGACCTGAACAAGCGGCAGGCGCCACTGCGCCACGGTGTCGAGCACCTGGGACAGGAGCATTTCGCGGCCGCCCTCGAATGCATGGGGCGTGTCGCACCAGTGGCAGCGCAAATTGCAACCGGCGAGGCGGACAAAGCCACAGGGCATCCCGGCCCGGGTGGATTCGCCCTGGATGCTCGCAAACAACTCGGTTACGAACAGTGTTTCAGCGGTGGCGGTTGTCATAACGGTAGCCTCCAGCATGGGTATTGCACCATGGTAGCGTACATCGGCCTGATACGAACGTAACGAAGATACGCTCTCACGTGTTACGCGTCCGCGCCATGCCGACAATCGAATTGATGATATGTCCCGCGGCGGTCAAGCCGAACAGGCCGGGCAGATGGGCAATACTGCCCACGGGCGCTTTGCCGCCACATGGGGCGTTTTCGTCATGTGGCGGTGTCGGCAGAGGCGGCTCATCGGAAAATACACAGAGGATGCCCGAGGTAATGCCGTCCTGCCGCAGTATGCGCCGCACTTCCCTTGCCAGCGGGCACCCGCGTGTATGGGCAATGTCCGCCGACTGGATACGTGTGGGATCGCAGCGCCGTGCCGCGCCCATGCTCGATACACACGGAATGCCTTGCCCATGCAACTGTCGGAGCAGACAGGTCTTGGCGTGAACCGTGTCTATGGCGTCAACCACATGCCATGAGTCATCAAGGGGCAGTGTGTTTATGGTGTCGGCGTCCACAAACAGGGGACGCGCGTCCACCTGTGCCGCCGGGTTAATCTGTGCAATGCGTTCCCGCGCAACATCCGCCTTGTCGCGTCCCACCGTAGTATGCAGCGCATACAACTGTCGGTTGATGTTGGTAACGTCCACCGTGTCCGCGTCCACCAGCAGCAACCGGCCCACGCCGGCCCGCGCCAACGCCTCGGCCGCATACGACCCCACACCGCCCAACCCGATGACGGCAACCGCAGCGCGACGCAGCCTGTCTACGGCGGCATCGCCCAGCAACAGTCGTGTGCGATGGAATTGGTCGTTGTTCATAGCGTGAATCCAAAAATCCGTTGTGCATTGCGTGTGGTGGCCGCCGCCACGGCCTCGGCCGGTTCTCCAAGCAGCTCGGCGGCGGCGCGTAAATTATACAGGATGTTTGCGGGTGTGTTGGGCCTGCCCCGGGCCTCCACCGGCGGAATATCCGGCGCATCGGTTTCAAGCAGCAGGTGATCGGGATAAATATGCCGCAGCAACCGGTTCCGCTTTGCGCTGTTGCGCCATGTCAACACGCCGCCCAGACTAAAGGCCAGACCATGCGCCATAAATTGGTCGGCCAGTTCCGGGCTGCCCGAAAAGTTGTGCAGGATGCCGCCGGGCGGCGGCCCGTGTTGTTTGAACAACTGCAGCATTTCATTAAACGCGCCGCGACAGTGCATGATTACCGGCAAATTGCATTGCTGTGCCGTGTGCAGCTGGGCAACGAATACGGAGATTTGCCGTTCCATGGGGAAGGGCGCTTTTTTGGTGTCAAGGCCGATTTCGCCGATGGCCACCGCGCCGCGCGCCGCAGTTTCCAGGCGCGGCAGTTCCGGCAGCGCATCGTCCGCACAATACCACGGGTGGATGCCTTGTGCGAAGACCACCTCTTCATGGCGCTGTGCGAGGGTTCGCACCGCCTCCCACTGGTTCGGATGGATAGACGCGGTGATCAGTTTGCGTACGCCCGCCTGACGCGCCGCCGCGAGGATATCGTCAAAGCGGTCGTGAAAAACATCGCTGTCAAGATGGCAATGCACGTCAACAAGCGCCACCATGGCCAATCATCTCCCAAAGATAGTGTCTTATGCCGCAAACATCGGGCCGTAATACCGTTCGAGCACAACGTCCCATTGGTATTCCTGTAGCACCCGGGTCCGCCCGGCGGCGCCCATTTGCCGGCGCAGCGCGGGATCGTCAAGCAACGGGCGCAACGCCGCCGCAAGGGCCTTGGCATTGCCCCGCTCAAACAACATCCCCGTTTCGCCATGCACCACAATGTCCCGTAATCCGCCCGCCTCGGACGCACATACCGGCAGGGCCGTTGCCATGGCCTCAAGCGCGACAATGCCAAAGGGTTCATCCCACAAGCTGGGCGTCACCGATATGTCCGCTTCCTGATAGGCGCGCGGCATGGCATCATGGGGTATCTTCCCCAGCGGATGCAACCACGGCGGGCCGCTGCGGCCTTCCGGCAGGGTGACGCGCACTTCAAACCTGCGGCCCTCGTCGGCAAGCAGTTGCGTCCCGGCCAATAGTATGTCCAGCCCTTTGGCGGGGTCTTCCAGCCTGCCCGGCGCGAAAATGACCGGCGGGGCATCGGCGGCAGCATCCCCGCGCGGCGTAAATTGTTCCGGGTCAACCCCGTGCGGCACAACATGAATCTGATTGCACAGCTCCGCGACTTGTGCGCGCATCTGTTCGGTAGTGACAATCACGGCATGCAACGAACGCATGGCGTCCATAAACTGCTTGTAATAGTCCGGCGTCCATGCCTGTGTTTCCATGTATTCCCACGTCCATGCGTTGTAATGGCGCTGCGTGATGGCGCTGCGCTGACTTTCCGCCGCACAGGCACGGCACAGGTCGGGTGTGCGGTAATACTCATTCGGGCACGGCTTGCCGTCCTTAAAACGCAGTATGTCCTTGTGACATGCGGTTTCATGGGCGTAGCAGCGCGAGATTACACGGAAGTTGCGCAAGGCGAGGGCGATGGGCGTCTTCAAGAAATAGCCCTGCGTTAACAGCACATAGTCCGGCGACCAGCGTTCCAGTTCCTCACGTATGCGGCCGGTCACCCCCGCGAGCGTCAGCCCACCGGGCGAAAACACAAGCCGCTTCGCCGGAAAAGGCAAGGCATCCGCCGTCGCCTGCCCCCGTTCCCAACTGGACGGATCATGCACATAAAACAGGTGTACCTCATGACCCCGCGCGCACAACCCCTGCGCCACCTGATATACGTCCACGTCGGCGCCGCCATGAGGCGGCCACGAGAACAGCAAATCTACAATAGCAATACGCATGACCGGCAGGACACCTTTCCTGTTGTTGTCCACCATCGTGTTTCACATTACCTTGGCACAACAGCCCAACCCGTATCAAGAACGACGGGCCGGCCAGCCCGTGTCGCCGGTTCAAAAGGACATGGTAAGTTCAGAAGGGTTGTGTGGGGGTGTTCGGGCGTGTCACGAGTCGGGGGCATTGTTGTTTATGGTGATGCGAGCATACCCCACGGTTGTGAGGTCGCGGAGCCCCAGGATCTCAAGGTGTTCCGAGGGTTGGGAACCTGCCCGGGGCGTGGCGGTATAATAAGCGGACATGGGATGTTGGAGCGGCACTGGCGCCGGAATTCCAAGGGCGTCAGTCTTTCGTATCCCGCTTCGGGCGCGTCAACGTCAAAAACGAGAAGTTCCGGCTTCGCCGGTCCCCCGCCTTCGGCCTGACGGTCCGTGACCAGTGTGGGGTTGGCGGACAGGAACAGCCGCCCATCATTGTATATGGCGAGGGGCGATGGTTCGCGGGTGCGCCCCCGTTCATCAACCGCCACCTGTTCCCAGCCTCCGGGCTTGCGCTGGAATAGCAGCCACCGACAGTTATTGAGCGGCGGTACATCGGCAAGGGTTTCCATGCCGCTTGCAAAGAGATGTTCGCCTGCGCGCACAATGGTGGTGGAACCGCGACACCACATGGGGTGGGAACCATTGTTTGCGGGCTCGAATTGATAGACCAGTTCCTCCGTTTCCACCACCGGGTACACTGCCGGAAGCGCGGTTGCGGGTAGAACGGTAACCGTTGCCAACACCACGGACATCCACGCCAGTGCTGTTAGTCCGGGGTTTAACCCGCATATTTCACAAGATTTCTGTTGC
>SKQZ01000221.1 GCA_007118765.1 Candidatus Hydrogenedentota bacterium | reverse complement strand
CGGTTGTGATACAAGCAGGTTGTTAATGTCAACACCGATCTTTTCGGCAAAACTGGGATCAAGCGCGTGCTCGGCGTCTATGTAACAGGCGATGCCGCCCGTGCGTTGTGCATTGGCGACTGCATGCAACGCGAGCGTCGTTTTGCCCGAGGACTCCGGCCCGAAGACTTCGATGACACGGCCACGCGGAAAACCGCCAACGCCCATGGCAATATCCAGCGAAAGACTTCCCGAAGATATTACCGCAACGCCCTCACGAAATGAGTCGTCCCCGAGACGAACCAATGTACCGCGTCCAAATTGTTTCTCCAATTGTGAAAGGGCAATGTCCAATGCTTTGCCTTTTCCTTTGTCTTCAACGTTTGTGGCCATGACTGTTCTCCTTCGTTGGTCTACTGAAAATATTTTCACATGCGCCTAGTGTGCCACATTCGCGTGGTCATGTCAACTTCGCGCATGGCAACCGCCGCAGATTGACAGTTCATCAATCAGGCAAGTACAATATGATACGATGGAAACACACGGCAGTATCAATTTTTCCGTGCTGGGCGGCGGCGGCGAAGTCGGTGCAAATTGCTTCCAGCTTTCCTTTAATGGACACCGCATCCTGTTGGATTGCGGCACCCACCCCAAAAAGGACGGGCTGGACTGCTTGCCCGCTTTTGACCTGTTGAGCCGCCCACCGGACGCGTATTTTATTTCCCACGGTCATGTTGATCATTGTGGGGCCATACCCTATTTGTGCAAACAGTTTCCCAACACACGCGGTTTCGCCACCATCCCTTCCACCCGTATTGTAGACCGAATGCTGCATAACAGCGCGGTTGTTATGGAAATGCTCGCCAAAGAACGGGGCATTGCCGACTATCCCCTTTACGACCACTATGACGTTGGCTATGCCATGCGTTTTCTGGAAGGGCGCCCCTTCGGCGAACCCTTTTCTTTTTGCGATACCCTGGATGCCCGGGCCGAGTTTATCCACGCAGGACACGTGCTCGGCAGTGCCAGTATTTTGCTGCATCTTCCCGGGCACACCATATTGTATACGGGCGACATATCGCGAACACGCCAATATCTTATGGGCGGTTGCAAAAAGTTCCCCAAGAAACTGCACGTTGACACTTTGATAACGGAATCAACCCTCGGCGCTACGGATAATGACGGGAACGGCTCTTATCATGCGGAGGTGGAGCAGTTTGCGGCGGCAATCAGACGTGTTCTGCATCGTGGCGGCAGTGCGCTTGTGCCGAGTTTCGCGCTCGGGCGCACCCAGGAAATCGCCAATATTGTCGCCCACCTGCAGGAAACCGGGGAACTGCCGTTCACACCGATTTACACCGTGGGCCTTGGCCGTGCCGTTTACGAAATATATGACCGGTTCACGGAATACCTGCATCCAAGCGCCACACTCCGTCCACTGTCGCGCTTTGAACGTTTGGGAAATGTATGGGATCCCTCTGTAGTGCAAAACTTGTTGCGCACTCCCTCCGTGATCATCGCCACATCCGGCATGATGACGGAAAACACGCCTTCGGCAATGCT
The DNA here is from genome assembly GCA_007118765.1 of Candidatus Hydrogenedentota bacterium. GTDB lineage: Bacteria > Hydrogenedentota > Hydrogenedentia > Hydrogenedentales > CAITNO01 > SLFT01. The sequence continues at coordinate 10,238 of SKQZ01000221.1, read as the reverse complement.
CGCGCAAACAATGGTAAAGAGTTCGCACCACGGCATTTTCTTCGTGGGCTATCTGGATCCTGATACGCTTGGCTACAGGCTGCTGCACGCCGCGCCGGGCGACAAACTTCAATTTGAGTTGGGCGCGCCCGCCGTGACCGTCGCCCTTGAGGATATTGCCCAGTACCGTTTCAGCGCCCACGCCTCGCGGTCGGACTTGGCAGCCATCATCGAGCGTATTCGGCCCAAGAATATCATTTACGTGCATGGCGATGAAGACGCGCTCGCATGGATGGCCGCGAACACGGGAAACGGTGCGGAAACATTCGTGCCTGCCATTGGCCAAACCATAACCATTGAGACATAACATCATGGCCCGCAAAAAAAATATCCTGGTGCGACACTTCAGCTATTTTGCCGTGCTGTATCTGTTTCACTTCGTCTCATGGCTGCCGCTTCCCGTTGCACGGGCGCTCGGCGCCGGACTCGCCCGGCTAGCCTTTCTACTGGTGCCACGCATCAAGAAAACGGGAATGGCAAATCTCGATCTTGCCTATGGCGACAGTTTGTCTCGCACTGAAAAAATGCGCCTGTTGCAGGCATCGGTGAAGAACCTTGGTCTGGTGGCGGTGGAGTTCTCACGCATACCGACCCTGCCAACAAATCTGCCCAAAATGGACATTACCGTCAAAGGGTTTGAAAACATTGATCATTCCAAAGGCGGCGTCGTTATCAGCGCACACTTGGGCAACTGGGAGTGGGGGTTGCCCGTTGTCGCTCATCTGGGGATGCGCGCCATTGTGGTGGTGCGCGCCTTCGACGATCCCCGCATGAACGCTTTCGTGGATAAGATACGCCGCTCCAGCGGCATTAAAACAGTGGTGAAAGACGCCGCCATGGGGCCGCTCATGCGTAAAATCCCCGAGGGATATTATGCGGGCTTGCTGGCGGATCAAAGTCCCCGTGACAATGCCGTGCCCGTAACCTTTTTCGGACAAGAGACATGGGCGACCATTGGCCCAGCCATCATTGCCATGCGCGCCCAGGCGCCCATCTACCCCGTATCCATGGTACGCAATGCCAACGGCGGCTATACCATTGAATTCGAACCGGCACTGCCCTTGGCACAAACAGGAAACACAATGGCCGATTTGCAAAATAATACACAACAGTGTCAGGATGCTCTGGAAGCCATGATTCGCAAAACTCCGGAACAATGGCTTTGGTTTCACAACCGGTTCAAGAAGCGTCCGCGCTTGGAAAAGGAATGGGCGGAACGTGTCGCAGCAAAAGAGGCGGAACAGAACCCCGGCAACTCGGAGCTGCCAACGCAGGAGTAGAAAAACATGCCCCTGACAATCGGAACATGTGTACTCGGTGACGTCCCGCGCGTGGCATTGGCAATACGCGACGCCATGCCTCAAGAAACGCTGGCCGCATATCATGCGCAGGGCGGCGACATCGTCGAACTGCGCATTGACCAGTTTTCCGATGTAACCCCGCCGCATGTAACGGAACAGATCCGAAATGTCACTGGAATGCCGCGTATCGGCACCATTCGTCGGCGGGAGGAAGGCGGCGGCTGGGCCGGAACCGAACAAGACCGGTTGGCGCTGTACCAGACGGTCATCGGCCATGTGGAAGCCGTTGATATTGAAATCAATGCAGATGAAATCAACCGCCCGATTGTTGAGGCATCGCGCCAAAAACAAATTCCGATAATCGGTTCCTTCCATGACTTTGAAGCAACGCCCGATATCAACACCCTCGAAAATGTTTGTGCGAAGGGCAACGCGTTGGGGGTTGACATCATCAAAATTGCCTGTCAGTGCGCCAACGGCAGCGACGTCCGCACCCTTGCCCGGTTACTGATAGAACAGCACGAGCAAAACCTTGTTGTCATTGGGATGGGCGCCGCAGCCGCGGCAACACGTCTTTTTTTTCCTGCGTTGGGCTCTTTATTGGTGTATACCTTTCTCGGAGCACCCACGGCGCCGGGCCAGCTCTGCTGGGCGGAAACCTTGGACCTGATAAAGACGTTCTATATACGGTAACGATTAACCCGCACATTTCAGCGGTTGTTTTGCTCAGTCCCGCGCCTTGTGGTAAAATGAGCATGGTGTGACACTAGGACAATATGAGGTGAACAATATGAAACGAAACATATTTCTCATCATGCTGTGCGCGTTCGTTTTGGTAACGTTTGCAGCGTGCGAACCGGAACCCGAACCCGAACCGGAAGAACCGGAAAAACCGCCCGAGCCCACAGCGGAGGAACTCTACCAACGCATCAAGGGATTAATGGGTCAGTTACTGGTACCTGGCATGGCTGCTCCGCCTGACGACATGATCCAGGAAACACTTGGCCAAGTCCAATCCCGACGCAGTCAGCTGGCGCTCACGGAAAACGGCCGTAATGCCATACAAATGATTTCTCGTGACGTTGATGATGCCATTCGCGAGGCGCGGCGGGAAGAACGCTGGCGTAAAGTGAAGGCGCTATGCATGGTCTATGCCGCACTCCAACCCGGCAATGAGCGGTTCGCTTCGCTGATGGAGCAGGCCGAAATGATGATGAACCGGCCGCAAATAACTGTGACCGGGTTTGTGGAGCTTGACGGCGAGCTCTATGCTTTCCTGGAACTGTTTGACCCCGGTACCGGCGAAACAGAACAGTATCGTCGGCGCGAAGGCGAAGAATTTCATGACGTGATGCGTCTTGTTCGCGTTGTCGGTAATCAGCAGGCTGTTGAAGTTGAATACTTGCCGGCCCGTTTTGTGTGGGAAGTGCCCGGCCCTCGTGAGCGCGCCCGCAGCGGAACCTAATCGCCATTGTCCGATATGCTGATGACACGTGCCCCACACACAACGAGAGAACATACGGAATAGCCATGTCAGAATCACGCTTTAACTGGGCCGTTGCGGTGTTGTTGTTGCTTGTGTGCTGCATTGCATACGTCAACACACTGGATGGCGATTGGGTGTGGGACGATGTTTCCTCCGTGCTCTTGCACCGGCATGTGCAACAACCCAGCCAGTTCTTTCAGCTTTTCCGAGAAGACCAACACGCCTTCGGACGTGGACAGGGCAATTTCTACCGACCGCTTGTGGCCGCCAGTTTCATGCTGGATTATTATGTCTCCGGCGGGCCTTCCCCGGATGAATATGATACACGCGCCCTGCCGGAAGTATCCCCGTTCCTCTTTCATGTGACCAACATGCTGTGGCATTATTTGGCCGCCCTGTTGTTCTTTCTGTTACTGCATCAACTCGGTGCGCCGCGCTTCGTCAAGATGGCCGCGCCGCTGGTGTTTGTGGCACACCCGCTGCATACCGAGGCCGTGGCCTATATCAGCGGCCGCGCAGACATGATGTCCGCCGTCGGCATTTTTGCCGCGCTGTGTTTTGCAGTGACCGCCATTCGTCTTGAGCGTCCGTTGCTGGGTGTTGCAGGCGCCGCGCTATGTTTCGTCGGCGGGTTGCTCAGCAAGGAATCCACCCTTATTTATCCCGTGTTGCTGCTTTTTGTCTTTGTGTATCTTGTCACATCAGCTCCTGTTGATAAGGATGCCAAAGCAAATGTTGATCATCCCCGTCTCTGGCGGCTACTGCCTTTGATTTCGTCATTTGTCATTTTGGTGGGGTACCTTGTGCTGCGCACCACGGTGCTGCGGTTTGCCGAAGGAGACGCCATGGCGGCGGCGCCACTGTCACAACGTCTCTTTGAAACCATCCAATCGCTGGGCGTATATGCGCAGCTTTTGTTTATGCCCGTGGGCCTGCACATGGAACGCACCTTGGATAACGTCTCCAGCGCATACGCTTTGGTGGGGGCGCTGTTTCTGGTCTTTTTGATTGCGACTGCCGCTTTGTCGTGGAGACACGGCGCCGCTCACAGCAAACGGATTGCCCTCGGCTTAATGTGGTTCATGGCGGCGTGGCTCCCCATTTCCGGCATATTCCCCCTGAATGCGCCCCTTGCGGAACACTGGATGTATGTGCCCATGGCCGGATTCTGGTGGGCGCTTGCCGAAATTGCCTGGCGGGTTTGTCAAAGCAGCGCACGCCGCCAACAGGTTGCAGCCGCCATAATCCTGGCGACCTGCGTTGTTTTTGTGGTGATGACGGCCCACCGAAACCGTGACTGGGGCAGCAATGAAAGGCTTTTTCGGGCTACGTTGCGCCAGAACCCGAACACCGTGCGGGTACACTACAATCTGGCGGTTACCTACGACAACCTGATGCAGAACTACGCAGGCGCACGCCGGCACTATGAACGCTACCTCGAATTGCGGGCCGCGGAACGCGCCGCCGATATGGACCAAGCCATATTCACCGGGGACGACATTGAGGTGCGTCTGTCCCTGGGCCGCGTGTTGCTGGAATCCGGCGAGTACGTTGAAGCCGTAAATGTACTGGCGCCGTTACGACAACTCGCGGACATAGACGCATGGCGCCCCACGGCCGCTATGGCCTCTTTTCAGGCGGGTCAGGCCTTGCTTGCGCTGGGAGATATGGCGCAGGCCCATGTGTTCTTTGATACGGCAATACAAATGCATCCCGAACTCACCGGCGAAGTCGAAGGCATCATGAGCGGCATGCCCTTTTACGACGGCTATTAACCCGCACGTTTCCTTCCGTTACTTCCGCAGCAACCACGCCTCCGCAACACGGGAGTGCTGCCGCCAGTTCAAATGGGATTCATCAATGGGGTCGAATACAATGGTCAACGCGCCTTCTTCAAGGAGCGCCGGGGGAATGGGAAACTCCTTGACTTCCGGCTCGTAGTGGGACGGAATCAACGCCACGCCGTTTGCCCGGGGACGCGCCTCGCCATATCCCTTGATGCGCAAGGTATAGTCGCCCCGCCGCTCAAGCCCATTGTAAACAAGGGTCAGCGGGAAAATCATGGTAGTCTGCCATGACAGGCGTTCACGGCTAAACCCGTCATCCCACCACCATGCGCCGGGGTTAATGTTTCGTTCCATGAGCGGGTCGGTGTTCAATCCTTCCGGACGCAACACATGCAGCGATTGCCCCACATGCCCGATATTGTCGTAATAAGAGCCCGGCCCGGGATTTTCCCATGCAGCATACCGGGCGAGTGCCGCCACCTTTTCGGCTCTGTCCGACAGTGCGCGCACGTCCTCAAACGCATCCTCAAGCCACCAGCGGTTGTTGAGGGGATAGTCCAAAAAATCAAGGCTGCATCCCCGCTCATACCCGCAGGCTTGATATTTCTCAACACTGGATTGCAAGCCAATGGAATGAAACAATGCGTCGAACAGCGCCACGATACGCTCGCGCAATGCCGCCTTGCGCGGCGCTGTCTCTGCCCGGTCAAGAATCGTCATCGCCTTGTTCATGGCTTCTTCCGGCCCGAGTTCATCCGCCCGGGCAAGCACCACATTCGCTTCCGCTTCCAACGCCGTCTCATACAGCAGGCGATACCGTGTATAGGCGTCGTAATAAGCACGGACCAGCAAGGATTGCCAGCGCCAGTTGTCTGCCAGTTCCGTATTCTGCTGTTCCAGCCGCTGCCACAGTGCAAGTGTAGCCGAGACACCGCCGTTGTCGGCAAGGGGTCCCTCCCAGTTCTTCTCAAGGGCGAGGATGGCATCCGCAACAGGCTCGGCCACCTCGGGAGCAAAAAACAGACGCGCATACTCCTTCAATATGGCGCGCACATCATAGTCCGGGTTCCAGCCACGCAACGACCAGACAACCTTGTTCACATTGTCGTTCATCCCGTCAGAGTAACTAATGAAGCCCTCGGTGTAGGGTGCAAAGGTGTTGTGAATAAATGCATAAAACACCGGCTGCGGATTGATGGGTTCCCGACCAAGGGTAACCGCAAAAGCGGGATCCCACCACGGTACAGGATATTGGCAACGCACCGTATGCGTGATGTCGGGATAATGCCGCAACGGATAGTCGGGGGTTAACCGCGCCCGCGTCTCCGGCACGGACGGGCTGCCCGGCCCCGCCACAAGACCGCCAAACCAGTCGGGCTGTTCGGTTTCTATCCAGCGATAAATCATTTCGCACTGTTCCGCATTAAACCACTGCAACGAAAGCCACACTTTCGCTTCGGGATGATGGTTGCGAAGCCGTTCGGCCAGATCGGCCATGAAGGGCAACACCAATTCCGGCGGATTCGCGCCGGGATCGCCGCCGGGAAAGAACACGGCGGTCAGTTCAGGACACTCCGCGTATAATTGTTCGTGTTCCGCCAGATGTGCGGCACGTTTTTCGTCATCAGACAAGTCAAACACGGCGGGGGTCCACACCCAATAATCAAGCCCGTATTCAGCGCATATTTCACTCATGCGCCGGTTCATGTCGCGGCGGGTCAGGGGCATGTGCGGGCTTTCCCGGTCGTCTTGAAAAGGTATGTTTTCAATGCTGTTTGTGCCGAATAAAGCCAACTCCCGAATGTATTGTTCGTACTGGACATCGTCCCAGGCATCAAAAGAGTTGGCCTGATACCGATAGCCCAGCTGATGGCCGCGTATGGGATATACAGGCGCCGATACGATGGTCGCTTCGTGTTGCCCGTACCGCGCCTCACCATCGCGCCATTGCAGTTGCCGGAGCAAGTATCCCACCCCGAAAAGCAATCCGCGCCCGTCCGCACCGGCAATCGTCACCGGATGTCCCTCTTCCGAAAGGGTAATGCGATACCCCTCGGCGGGCAAGGCATCGTCCAACTGCAATATCAGCGTCGTACCGTTTTCCGGCACTGCCGCCACCACGGGCCAGTCCAAGCCGGTACGTGCGGCAACCTCTTCCACCAGCACACGGGCGGCAGTCTGCATGGGTGTCGTAGGCTGCGCAATGTCCATAACAACAACCGCATCCGACAAATCAACCGCAAAAGCGGCGACGCCAATGCAATACAGTCCCAACAATACGGATACGATTCCATAACGATTCATGATTTCAATGCTCCTTTTTTTGACAACCATCAACCGGGTCAAGTGTACGCAAGACTCGAAACGGAATCAACTTCATCCGTAACAATGCTATGCATATTTCCCGGCCGGCATACGTCACCAAGGCTTGTCGCGGGTCTGTGTGGATGGCGCGCCGCCCAACACTTTTGGTCTGCACCCCACACTTGTGTAACAATACTCAATAAACGCTTTGCAGTTCGTCCTGAAAATATGGACAATGCCGCTGCATAGTCGTATAATTGTCTGTGTGTTCACTATTTGGAATCTGAGAACAGAGTGCGATACAATTTTTGGACGGAGAGTTGGCTAGTGTCGCAAGGATAACCAAACTACAAGGTGGTCCATCATGAACTGGAAGACAGGTGTCGTTTTATTGCTGGTATTATTGTTGACAACTACGGGACACGCACAACTTGGCGATCCGCCGCCGGGCGGCCCGCCCCTCGGCGACCCACCCCCTGCGCCCATGGCTGAACCGGAACAGGAAACAGCACTTGAAGGTGATGTTGTTGTATTGAAAAGCGGCAGGGAATTGCGCGGCGTCAATGTTATACGGGAAAACCCGCTTTTTGTTGAGGTACAGTATCTTCCCGGAGAAGCGCCATTACAGCTGCCTCGTGCCCAAGTTGAATCTGTTGAATATGCCGCCGATCGGCATGGTGATCAGGATACCGGGGTGCTTGGCGATGTGCGGTTGGTGCCCCACGTTATGCCGGGCGAGGAGGTGACGGTGGAACTCCACCGCATGTTGACCGCGCCCATGTCTGAAGAGGAATTGGCCTTTGAAGATGCCGACTATCTGGTTGTATTGCGCGAATTCGCCGCAAGATTCAATGTCGCCATTGACGTGCATGATGCGCTGGAAGAATTAACCGTCGAAGAACGCCGATTCAGTCGCATACTGCCGCCGGAAACGCCTTTCATGGAGTTTCTTCGAAACCATTTGGCGGAAATAGCGCCGGATGTGCGGGTGATTTTGCAGTACGATCAATTGGTGCTGCAAAAGCGCGAGGCTATGGAACTGCCAGGTGATGCCCCGCCCGCCCCTGAAGAAATGCCGGAAGAACCCCCGGCTGAATAAATAACAATACCGGCATTCTTGCGACAATAGCAGCAGGTGGAACCATCTCGTGCCAGATCCCTACCGTTTTCAAACGCTGGAATTGTTATATCAGCCGGCGGCAACATTGCGCGTTCGTCCGCACACACGCAATAACTACCGTCACATACGCAATGTAGTGTATGCAGAAGCACATGGGGTCGGGTTGATTATGGATGTTTTTCAACCGATCAGCGGCGCACGTAATCTGGGGGTTGCAGACATTATCAGCGGCGGCTGGCATTCAGACCGCACCCTGCTCAACGAACACATCGGCTTCGGGCTGATTGACGCCCTGTGTGAACGCGGCATAACCGTGTTTGCTGTGTCGCCCGGCTCGCTTCCACTCTTTACCGGTCTGGAAATGATGCACCATGTCCATGTGGCCATTCGGCATATCAAGGCCCATGCCGATGTATATGCCGTGGACCCGAACCGGCTCGGCATTATGGGGGTTTCCGCAGGCGGACACCTGGCCGCCCTGGCCACATTGAACCCGGTCGTCCCCCGCCCTCATACACGGCCCGAACCGTGGCAACAACAGGATACGAGCGTGAAAGCGGCGGCGCTGTTCTTCCCGCCGTCGGATTTGCTTGATTATAGCGGCGCTTCCATTCTACGCCTTCAATTGGAAGGTCTAAACCTGACCCGGTTGCTATATCGCGACGGCATTGTCGGACGCTCCGATAAGGAAATCGAACAGCGCTTGGAAGCCTTGTCACCGGCGCGCATGACACCGCACGCTCCGCCGCCCCACATGATTGTTCAGGGCAAACAAGACTATGTTGTGCCGTGGCAACAAGCGGAGAAACTTGCCGCCACACTGCGACATGCCGGTGGCGAGGTGCAGGTGTTGTACAAAGAAGACGGCGGGCATGTTTGGCCCGGCATCAACAAGGAGGTGGACACGGCGGCCCAATGGCTACTCGAAACGCTGTAACCCCCCGTTCCCAATAGCGCCGTCGGCACATTCGTGAACATTATGGCTCCTGAATCGTTATATGGGGTGAAACTGTTGTCCGAACCAACAGCAGGGCAACGGTATGTTGATTCCCAGTACGCATGTGCGATACTGTGAAAGACACAGGAACAAACAGATAAGGAGCATGGTTATGAACAAGCAGCTTTTACGGGGAATTTTTGCGGTGGCGCTGGCAGGCATTCTCGTCATCGGCGTTGCGGAGCAAGCGGCCGGACTGCAATTGCGCGACCCGATTGGCGGGCGTCTGCACAATACGCAAACTACGCTGGAAGACCAAACCGATGTGGCGGTGACGGTATACAACAACGACCGCGCATTGGTACGGGATCGCCGCAAGATTTCGTTAATGCCCGGCGAACTACACCTCAATTTTATGGATGTGGCGGAATCCATCATGCCGCAAACGGTCAGTTTGCGTTCCCTCAGCGACCCCGGCAACTTAAAGATTCTTGAACAGAACTTTGAATATGATTTGATGAGCCCGAACAAGCTGATGGAAAAATATGTGGGACGCGAAGTAAAACTTATCAGCAAAAGCGAAGAATACACTTTCGAGGAACAACGGGCCACGTTGCTCAGCCTGAACAATGGCCCGGTATATCAAGTGGACGGCGAGATCTATTTGGGGCATCCCGGCGTGGTCGTCCTTCCGGAAATCCCCGAGGAATTGATTGCAAAACCCACGCTGGTATGGTTGCTGGACAACGACGGCACCGACCACGAGATTGAAGCCACCTATCTGACCCAGGGCATTAACTGGAGCGCGGACTACGTGGTGACGTTGGATCGCGACGAAACGGCAATGGATGTGGAGGGCTGGGTCACGCTGAATAATCGCAGCGGCGCCACCTATACCAATGCCGAACTGAAATTGGTGGCGGGCGAAGTAAATATCGTGTCGGATCGACACCTGGCCAGACCAAAAGTGGCGCGTGCGGAACTCATGATGGCCGACGCTGCGCCCATGATGGAACAGGAAGCCTTTGCGGAGTACCACCTGTATACCTTGCAACGACGCACCACCATCCGACAGAATCAATCCAAACAGGTAAGCCTGTTGCGCGGCGCCAATGTGCCCGTGGAAAAACGATACGAGTTCCGGGGCAATACGCGGTTCTATTCCAGCCCCATCAGTGCCATCCGAAATGAGAATGCCGACGTGTTTTTGTATTTCCAGAACACAGAGGAAAGCGGCATGGGCATGCCCCTGCCCGCGGGCATT
>SKQZ01000433.1 GCA_007118765.1 Candidatus Hydrogenedentota bacterium | reverse complement strand
TTTGCGCAGGCCGCCGGCTGACAGCGTGTTAAGACACGTCGAAGTCGGCGGGCAAGCAAAGTGCCTGATATGGTGTAAGATTCGCAGGCGCAACAGAAATCTTGTGAAATATGCGGGTTAAGGCTTGGAACGCTTGCAGGAGATTGGTCTTATGAAAAACGCTTTGTTGGTTTGGGGCGGATGGGAACCACATGAACCGCGGCAGTGTATAGCGCGTTTTGAGCCGTTTTTGGCGGAGAAAGGCTTTGCCGCCACCATAAGCGACAGTTTGGACGTGTTCGCAAACGCCGCCGCGATGCGTCAATTCGACCTGATTGTGCCCTGCTGGACGATGGGCACACTGAACGCCGAACAGGAAACCGGTCTGCTGGAGGCGGTGCGCGCCGGCGCGGGCATTGCGGGTTGGCACGGCGGCATGGGCGATGCCTTTCGCGAAAACACCGCCTATCAATTCATGGTGGGCGGTCAGTTCGTGGAACACCCGGGCGGCATCATTACCTACACCGTCACAATAACCCAGCCAGAAGACCCGATTATGGACGGTATCGCCGACTTCAACATGACCTCGGAAGCCTATTACATGCACGTTGATCCGTCCAACGATGTGTTGGCCGTTACCACGTTCACCGGCGCACACTGTCCGTGGGTGGACGGATGCGTCATGCCGGTCGTATGGAAACGCAGCTATGGAGAGGGCCGCGTGTTTTATTCATCCCTGGGCCATGTTGCCACAGATTTTGATGTGCCGGAATGTTTTGAAATTATGAAGCGCGGCATGCTCTGGGCAAGCCGGTAGCGGCGCGTCCATTGCCTCTTGCAACACTGTTGCTTGTTAACCGTAAAGGAGTTGTTCATCACCATGAATCCGCTTGTTGTTGGCATTGTCGGTTGCGGCAATATATCTGATATTTATTTTCAGGCGGGCGCCCGTTTCGAGGCGATTGCCATCGGAGCCTGCGCAGACCTCAACCAGTCGCTTGCGGAAGCAAAAGCCAAGAAATACGATGTCGCCCGCGTCCTGTCAACCGAAGACCTGTTGGCGGACCCGGACATTGATATCGTATTGAACATCACCCAGCCCAAGGCCCATGCGGAGGTCGCCCTTGCGGCCGTGGCAACAGGCAAGCACGTGTACAATGAAAAACCGCTGACGCTGACGCGCGACGAAGGGCGGCAATTGCTGGAATCGGCCCGGAAACAGGGGGTGCGGGTCGGATGTGCGCCGGACACCGTACTGGGAGCGGGCATACAAACCGCCCGCAAAGCCATTGATGACGGTTGGATCGGCAAGCCCGTATCGGCAACGGCATTCATGCAATGCCCCGGTCATGAGAGCTGGCATCCCAATCCGGAGTTCTACTATGAAGCAGGCGGCGGGCCGATGCTGGATATGGGACCCTATTATCTCACGGCCTTGGTTACGTTGCTGGGCCCGGCGGCCCATGTTTCTTCGGTAACACGAACCACGTATAAGAAACGCCTGATCACCAGCGCCCCGAAAAAAGGGAAGGAAATTGTCGTCGAAACCCCCACCCACCTGACGGGACTTGTGGAGTTTGAGAACGATGTTGTCTGCACCATGATTACCAGTTTTGATGTGTGGCGCGGCAGTTTGCCCTGCATTGAGATACACGGCACGGACGGGTCGCTGAGCGTACCCGATCCAAACGGGTTCGGCGGCCCGGTAAAACTGTTCCGGCCCGGTTATGAGGATTGGGAGTCCCTGCCCTTGTCCCACTGCTACAATGACAATGCCCGCGGGCTTGGTCTGGCCGATATGGCAGCGGCCATCCATGCGGATCGCGAACATCGCGCCAATGGCACATTGGCGTACCATGTTCTCGACATTATGCACGCATTTCTTGACGGCGGCAGCACCCACGCACGTGTACCGGTGGAAAGCCGGTGCGAACGTCCGGCGCCCATGCCGATGCTGTTGGCCGACGGTCACACGGAAGCCTACAAACGCACACAATAACGGCAACACCAAACGACAGGAACCACCCCATGCAGTTGCGGCAACATTTATATCAGGTAGGCGGCGATCTCAACGGCATTACCTGGGCCGGAGTAGATGCCGGATTTGACGACGGCAACTGTTACCTGTTGGATACGGGCCGGGGACTGATTATGTTTGATTGCGGATGCGGGGACACCTTTGACCAGATTGAGAACAACATCCGGTATTGGAACCTTTCCCCTGACGACATCCGCTATTGTTTTCTCACACACGCCCATCTCGACCACGCCGGCGCCGCATTTATACTCAGGGAACGGGGTGTAACACTGGTTGCTCATACGGTCGCGGCGGAAGCCATGGCAGCGGGAGACGAACGGTGTTGCGGCTACCTGTATCACAAGACCTTCACCCCGTGTGAGGTGCAGCAAACCGTGAAAGACGGCGATATTGTGGACGCATTGGGCCTGTCCGTGGAAGCGATGCACTTGCCCGGACACACCATGGGATGCACCGCGTGGTGGTTCACTCATGAAGACAAACGCGTTGTGGTGAGCGGCGATGTTATCGGCACCTTGTTATGCGGCGATTTCGGCTGGGACGGCTCCATTGATTTCAACAAGCCTGTCTATACGGAATCGCTCAAGCGCTTTGCACGCACCGATCCGGACATCATGTTGTCGGGACACGGCTTGAGCCATTTTTACAAGCCCCGCCGCCGCATTGAACAGGTGCTGAACGAAGCGCTAATCCAGTGGCGATAGCAGGGAGGCGGACGCCCGTGTCCGGCCGGATGTAATGCCGACACACTTTGGGATACAATAAGCGGCATGGATACGGAGCACCCCCACATCTATACCATCGCACAGCTGACCAATCGCATCAAGCGCATGCTCGAAAGCGAAATAGGCGAGGTATGGGTCTGCGGCGAGATATCCAATTTCCGAAAAGCGGCCTCGGGACATGCCTATTTTACGTTGAAGGACGTCGAGAGCCAACTGGACACGGTAATGTTTAAGGGCCGTCTGTCGCGAACCAAGTTTGAACCGGAAAACGGCTTGGAAGTGCTGGCGCGCGGCATGATAAGCGTGTATGCGCGTCGCGGCAATTATCAGTTGGTGGCGGAGGAATTGCAGCCCAAGGGCTTGGGTGCGTTGCAGTTGGCCTATGAAAAGTTGAAAAAGAAACTGGAGGCGGAAGGACTTTTTAAGCCGGAGCACAAAAAACCGTTGCCGTTGTTGCCACGTCGCATTGGCGTGGTCACGTCGGCTACGGGCGCCGCATTTCGCGATATCCTCAACGTTATCCGCCGACGTTTCGCCAACGTACATATCATTCTGTATCCAAGCCGCGTGCAGGGCGATGGTGCGGCGGCGGAAATCGCGACAGGCGTGCGAGTACTGGATGCCTGGGGCGTGGACGTCATGATCGTGGGGCGTGGCGGCGGCTCTCTGGAAGACCTGTGGCCCTTTAATGAGGAGGTGGTGGCCCGTGCCATTTTCGAAGCGAACACGCCGATTATCTCCGCAGTGGGCCATGAAATAGATTATGCGCTGTCTGATTTTGTGGCGGATGTGCGCGCACCCACGCCCAGCGCGGCGGCGGAATTGGTGGTGCGCGAGCAGCAGGCGTTGACGGAACAGGTATTGTTGCAGCGGCGGCAGATTGAACGGGCCATGCGGCGTATTGTGGAACAGGCCCGGCATCGCCTTGACCGACAGCAAAAGAGTTATGTCTTCCTGCGTACGGATGAACTGTTGCGCCAACAGCGGCAACGGCTGGACGATGTGCGTGCGCGACTGCAACAAGCCGTGACGACGTGTGCCGACGGATGGAGGCAACGCACGGAAAGAACGCGGCATGCGCTTGCGCTCTTGTCGCCACAGCACCGCGTCGCGCAACAGGCGATACAATTGCGAACGACACGCGACAGGCTGCGCAGAACGGGCGCCGGACTGTGCAAACAACAGCGCAACCGGTTTTGTGCTGTTGCCGGCAAGCTAAACAGCCTGAGCCCCGTTGCCGTATTGGCGCGTGGATACGCCTTGGCATGGAAGCAACCTGAAAACACGCTGCTCCATGATGTGGCACAATTGAAGAAATCGGATTTGATACGGTTATGGCTTGGCAAAGGTGCGGTACAGGCGGAAGTAAAACAGTTGGACCCAACAGGTGGAATCACAAATTATGACAGCGAAAAAGAAGCATGAAACCGGGTTTGAACAGGACCTTGAGAAACTCGAAGCCATTGTGGAAAAACTTGAGGAAGGCGGGCTGCCGCTGGAAGAATCGCTCAAGCAATTTGAAGCAGGCATCCAGCTAACGCGAAAATGCGAAAAGGCGCTGCGTCAGGCAGAACAAAAGATTGAAATGCTGGTGCGCGGCATGGACGACGAATTGGAGGCACAGCCCTTCGATGCCGACGTGGCGGAGTCTGAAGAGACAACACCGGCAAAAAAGGCGGCCAAGCCCCGTTCGCGCAGCAAGTCGGCGCCCGTGCCGGACGATAATGACGAACCGCCCGAAGATGCTGTCGAGCCGCCCTATGACGACGATGACGATGACATGGACGTATTGTTCTGATGACGGTGGAACGCTTTTTACAGGAAAAATCGCAGCGCACCGTTGCCGCACTGGAAGCGTGTCTCGAAAAGTATGCCCCTGCGCCGAAAGCCCTTGTTGAGGCCATGGGCTACAGCCTTTTTTCCGGAGGCAAACGGTTGCGGCCTGCCCTGGTTCTCGGCGCTTGTGAACTTCTGGCCGGAAACGATGCGCCCGCATTGCCCGCCGCGTGTGCGCTGGAAATGGTGCATACCTATTCGCTCATTCATGACGACCTGCCTTGTATGGACAATGACGACATGCGGCGGGGACGTCCAACACTGCACCGGCGCTTTGACGAGGCCACGGCGGTATTGGCGGGGGACGCGCTCTTGACCATGGCGTTTTACGAGTTGGCGCAAACAGGTCGCGCCGACGCGGTGGCCGCCCTTGCCGAAGCAAGCGGCGTAAACGGCATGGTTGGCGGACAGTGTGAAGATATGAACGCACAGGGCGCCACAAGCGACCTCGAAACACTGCAACGGATACATGCGCGCAAGACAGGCGCTTTGATAACGGTTGCGCTGCGTCTCGGCGCATTATTCGGCGACGCATCGCCGGAGCAAACAACGGCACTGATCCGTTTTGGACAGCATCTGGGCATGTTGTTTCAGATTACAGATGACATTTTGGACGTCGTGGGCGATGCCGCAGCATTGGGCAAAAGCGTAGGCAAGGATCAACAAAGCAATAAACTGACCTACCCCGCCATAATGGGGTTGGATGAGGCCCGGCTCAAGGCCCGTAATGCCGCCGCGGCCGCTTGTGATGCGCTGGCGGTGTTTGGTGAAGATGCGCCTGTGTTCCGCGCACTGCCCCAGTACATTTTGGAACGCGACCGATAACACGAGGATCTTTGTACCATGGCTGGATTACTTGTTGCCGCAATCACCTTGGCAGCCTCTCTGGAACTCTATCCCGCGCCGCAAAGCGCCTATATGCATGGGCGGCGCACCTTCGAAGTGGAAACCATCCTGCCGATTGTCATGTATGACGGCGCGGAAACCGAGGACTTGGCGTTTTTGGAGCCAATTTACAATGCGCTGGGGTATGAGCCGACCTTGCGAACCGTCGCGAATTTTCGGGTGGGAGATACCGCCATGTATATCGGCACGTCGGATCAAGACGCGCTCTTTCAACATCGTTCGTTGCGGCGCTATGTTCCCGATCCCGAAACAGCGCCGCCTGAAAGTTACTATCTGACCATCAACCGCAACGGCATCATCCTCGCAGGCGCTGATCGCGACGGCATGATGCGGGGCATACATACGCTGGCACAGATTATTCGCGCAAGCCGTCAGGCGGGCATGGGGCGACGCGGCATTCCGGCGGTTCCCCACGTGGAAATTCGGGACCACCCCACCATGTCGCTGCGGGCGGCGTTGCTGCGCGGCCCGATCAGCGCCACCGGCATACAGGCCTTTGCAGCGCTCAAGTGCAACATGCTTATCTTCGAAAGTGACGACTTTTATGCGCTTGAAGGCGAACGGCTGACGCGATGGCGACGGATTTTTGACGAAACACGTGCCGCCGGCATGACACCGGCGCCGCTGTTTCGGATACTGCATGTGCCTGATACGGTTGTGCGACAGATTCCGTCGGCGGTGGAGGGACGTTCGCGCATTGAGCGGATCACGTTGTTTGACGATGACTGGGCGGCGTTCAGCCGTCGCAACCTTATTGTTACGCCTGAGAATCCCGTGCGTGTAGTGGTAAACGACCAGCCCATGCAGTTGCGCCAGGATTATGCGCTGTCCGAGGGAGCACTTGAGCCGCCCTTTACCGACCCCCACACCCGCCCGTGGATGATTCGGCGTGTTCCCGGCGGCGCTATTCCACACGCCGCCACCGCCGTGATAACCTACAGCTATGCGCCGCCACACACCACTGCTTTGTGTCCGAGTGCGCCTGAAACACGCGCATGGGCGCAGCGAGCATTGAGGACGCTTATCGAAACGTTGCACCCGACGGTTATCCACGGCGGTTTCGGCGAAATAGGCCGGTTGAATCAGGACTTGCGTTGCAGGAATAAGGACAAGTCCCATGCGGAGGTTTTCGCCTCCGCCGTTTCCCTGTTTTACGAGACCGTCACCCATATTGACGACACAATACAGACCATGATCTGGGCGGATGGATTATTGCCCCTTCCAGACACATCGTACGGGCATGAAGAGACCAGTTTGCAGCAGGCACTGGCACTGCTGCCCGACGATATGGTGCTCGTCCCTCGTTTTGAAACGGCCCGGTACCACACGGGCGGCCACGGGGCGGCAAGCATACAGTGGATGGCCAATCGCGCCATGCCGCTGACAGCAGCCGTTGCCGCAGACGCGCCCGCCGCCGCTCACAGACTGATGCGGCAAATCAAAAACCAAAGCGCCGCCGATGAAATGTCCCCTATGCGTGGCGTGGTGCTCAAGGATGCCGATCCCCTTGCGGCGCCCACCCGCGCAATTCTCGGCAACGCATGGGCCCCCGCGCCGCAACCCATGCCGTGGCCGGATGGGCTAAACGACTTTTTTGACAGTGCGCTCTGGGAACCAACGTTTTCCGAGGTCAAAGAAACGCAAGTGCAGTTTTTGGAAAGTCGTGTGCTTTCAGGCGAACGGCCGGACGCATTGCGCGAAGCCTTCGGGCAATATCTGCGGGACAAGCGGGATACCTTGGACCAAAACCACCCGGCCGTTGAAACGGCCGCAGCATTGTTTGACGTGCTCACACGTTATCTCGAATTGGAATACGAATATGCCCAAGGGAACACGCAAAACGCACTGCGCGACCTTGCGCGGTTGGCGCCGCGCTATGCCGAGGCAGACATGGACGTGGACGCAGAGCGCATCGAACGCATTGTGGATACCATTCAAACGCAACAATTGTTTGCGCCCGCCCCCATTTTGATCGGCCGGCCACTCGCCTATTACCGGCCTCACAGCCTGCCGACAGGCACCCGGGCTTATCATGCGCCCGCGCAAATCAACTATGTGGATGAAAAAGGCGTTGCCCAGGCCACGCTCGATTTGCTGGCGCCATGTGGCGGCATCTTTCGGATAGACTTTGAAACGGTCAATGCAACGCGTATTGCCTTGTACGCAAGCGACGACGGGGTGCGTTTTGAACCGGTGCCGGTCTATCGCAATATCGAAACGCCGGAAACAAGACGGCGCAGCGCCGCGAGTATCACATCGTTGCGCCGACCGCAAGAAGCGCTTACCGACGGCCCCATGCGCGGACCTCTGTTTCCGGCAACGCCCATTACAACCCGGTACATACGCCTACGGGTGGAATCACCGCAGGAACAGGCCGTACTGCGCGAAGTGCGCGCTTTCGCCTCAAAAGGCCCTGCCCGCGTAAGCGCACCCCTGCTGGAAGACACCGACTCGCCGCTGGTTGAGTGGCCCCCCGGACAAAACGCAGTGGGCTTCCTTAATCTGGATGACGGACGCCTGGCAATTGCGCCCACGGAAATACAGCTGGCCCGCAGTCGCGACCACCTCTTTATCGGTGTGGCGGCGCAGGATCCCATGCCACATGCCATGGGCGCCACCATGAAAATGGATGATGCGCCCCTGTGGGAAGAGGAAAGCATCGAAGTGCGCATCCGCCCCGGCAACCGTCCGGCGCGCCGTTTGCTTGTCAATCCGCTGGGGACGCGTCACGACGGCATGGCCGTGGCGGGCAATATGACGCAATGGGATGCCGGATGGGACGCGGATTGGCGCGTCGAAGCGGAAACCACCGCCACCGGCTGGTCCGCCACCATGATGGTGCCCTTCGCCATCCTTGGCGGCGCGCCTGAACCCGGCGACCGATGGCACATCAATTTCATTCGGCACCGCAACAATGTGGAACGCGAGACCAGCATGTGGGCGGTCGCCCCCGACAATACCAAACTACAATACGGCGTGCTGGTGTTTGAATAGCACACAGTGTGTCTCACACACCACCCAAATCATCGAAAATAACTACAGCCGCCCGCTGCACACCCTGATTCCCGAAAACAATCAAAACTGCTTGAAACTATGTGTTGTGATGGTGGATAATATGCGCGAGTGGGCAGGGATGGTTCCCCGGCCAATGCGGTATGTTGTTTACACTGGTGATGCCGTTACTTTGCGTCCAGAGAGGAGGAATGCATTTATACCCGATACGCGCTGCGGCATTCATGGTGATTTATTTCATACGAGACGGAACAAAAACAAACGGAATTGATACCAGGGAGATTAGTATCATGCGATTACGAATTATTGCGATGGTGGCGTTGGTTGCGCTTTGCAGTGCAACGGCAATGGCTGAGCTGCAACAGGTGCAGGTCGGCGGCAACCTGCGCATTCGCGGCAACTATTACAATCTTGACTCGCTCGGCAAATACAGTTTCATTGAACAGCGCACGCGCTTGAATGTGCAGGCTGACTTTACCGACGCTGTGTCTGCGTTCATTGAGTTTGACTACTACAATTTCTGGGGCGAAGATTTTCGCTCGAATTACCTTACGGGCGCGGACTGGCGCGGCGGTCAGAACAATGTGGACCTGTACCAGGGCTACATCAACATGGCGAACATGTGGGGCACACCGTTGCACCTGCGCGTGGGACGCCAAGAGTTCAGTTTGGGCAACGCCTTCTTCATCGGCACCAACGATGACTCGGCGTTTTTCAGTGGCTTGTCCTTTGACGCGCTGTTGTTGTCCTATGTCCACGAGTCGTTTATGCTGCATGCCGTGACGGCCAAACTTGTGGAAACCTATGGCGACTTCCTTGAGGACGACGGGGATGTGTTTGGTGTGTATGCCAGCTACATCGGCATTGACAACGTGGAATTGGATGCGTACTGGCTGTATGTGCGCGACGATGTGGCGTTGCTGGGCACCCGAAATAACCTGCATACCATCGGATTGCGCGGCGGCGGTGTGGTCGGCGCCGTGGATTTTGAAGCGGAAGCGGCCTATCAGTTTGGCGGTCCCCAAGGACTGCGCCGGGGATTGCTGCGACGCACGGACATTGACTATAACGAGTTTGCCGTAAACCTTGAGTTGGGCTATACTTTTGACGTGGCATGGCACCCGCGCGTGTTTGGCCGTTTCGCCTATCTGGGCGGCGGCAGCGTACGTCGCAATTGGTGGCGTCGTGATGTTGACCTGCCGTTCAACCGGCTCGGCTCCAATGTCAAATACAGTGAATTTCTGGACAATGATCCCACTTCAAACTTGAAGGCCACTCTTTCCAACACACTGTTTTACAGCTTGGGATTGCAGGCCAGCCCGACGGAAGCGCTGGATCTGAAACTGTCCGGTGCATATTTCCA
The DNA here is from genome assembly GCA_007118765.1 of Candidatus Hydrogenedentota bacterium. Lineage (GTDB taxonomy): Bacteria > Hydrogenedentota > Hydrogenedentia > Hydrogenedentales > CAITNO01 > SLFT01. The sequence goes on along the minus strand of SKQZ01000433.1, from coordinate 1,937 downwards.
AGTTGACAGGCGTGCCCGCGACCTCGGTTGGTGGTGGTGGCGCAACCGCGCCAGCAGAAGCATCGGCTGGGAACTGGGCCTTTATGCCGATTACCATTACAGCGATGACTTGACAATTCGCGCCGGCTATGCCCATTTCTTCGGCAAGCGCGGCCTCGAACGCAATGCCTTCATCGGCAGCGGCCTCAACGTTTGGGGTGGCGACCGTCGCGACGATTACGACTACCTCTTTATCGAAACAGAAGTCAGTTTCTAGTATAACCTTCGTAAGCTGATACAGGCGCCCGTCCCGTGATATGTCACGGGGCGGGCGTATTTTTTCCGGGCAATCAAGCACAATCATCATCGCAGGCAACCATGTGAGGCGTTTCGCGCCAGTGATTGCTGCCCATGTATTTTGTAGTGATAGACAACAATTATTTGCCGTTTTCGCGGTTTATGTGTTACAATGTAAGGTGTTATCACTGTACTTTCGATATGTGCATGTACAGCGATAAGAATAAAGAGTGAGTCTTGGGCATGGATAAGTTATCGGGAAATATGCCGCCGCCGGAGGCGCTGCAACAACAATGCGGGCCACCGGAATTGCTTCATGGAACAGACCATGAAAAGTCGCTAATCCTTGATTCGATGACGGAGCTGTTTGCGTACTACGATTTGGACATGCGCTTTATCTGGGCAAACCGCACTGCCGTCGCTGCATTTAAGCGTCCTTTGGAATCGGTGACGGGACGGTTGTGCCATGAAATATGGCAGGAAACCGACCAACCTTGTCAGCATTGTCCTGTTATCAAGGCGCGTACCACCGGAGAACCCCAAGAGGGCGAGATACAGACCCCTGACGGGCGTATATGGCATTTGCGCGGCTACCCGGTGTTTAATGAAGCGGGGCAACTGATCGCTTTGGCTGAATTTGGACAGGACGTTACGCAAAGGAAGGAACACGAGAAAGAACGTGTACTGCTGCAGGAACAATTGCGGCAAGCGCAGAAGATGGAATCCATCGGTCGGCTTGCGAGCGGGGTCGCACATGATTTTAATAATTTGTTTACCGGCATCAAGGGCAACATAAGCTTGGCACGCATGGACATGGAGGCAGATGATATCTGGGCCGTGCTGGAGCGTTTGGAGGAAGCCGATAAAGCGGCGCAGAGTGCCGCCCAGTTGACGCGGCAACTGCTGGCATTTTGCCGCAAGCAGGTCATTGAGCCACAGGTCATTAATTTGAACCGGCTGATTGACAACATGCACCGCATGTTGACGCGCCTGATTGGTGAAGACGTTCAGTTCTCCTTCATCCCGGCGCCGGACTTGGGCGATGTGCTGGTAGACCCCGGCCAGATGGAACAGGTGATCGTTAATCTGGTGGTCAATGCCCGGGATGCCATGCCAACAGGCGGGCGTCTGCAAATCGAAACGGGCAATCTGTATCTCGGCGGCGCCTATTGTCGCGCCCATGCGTATGCCCATCCCGGCGAATACGTCATGATGGCGGTGTCGGATACCGGACATGGCATGAGCGAAGACACACAGGAACAGGCGTTCGACCCATTTTTTACCACCAAACCTGCCGGAGAAGGCACCGGCCTTGGGCTATCCACCGTATATGGCGCCATCAAACAAAACGGCGGCATCATCGAACTGAAAAGCGCGGTGGAGCAGGGAACTACATTCCTGGTGTATCTGCCCCGGTCCCATGTTGCCGAGGAAAAACAGTCCAGGCGCAAATCGCGACGGATCATGCCTGCCGGAAACGAAACAGTTTTGCTGGTTGAGGATGACCCGGTGGTATTGGCCATGACAACACGGGTGCTGAAGCGCTTGGGATATGAAGTGCTTCCCCATGAAAGCCCCAAAGAGGCGCTGGCTGCCACCAAGGAACATAACAACCCGATACAAATGCTGGTGAGCGACGTCATCATGCCGGAGATGAATGG
>SKQZ01000063.1 GCA_007118765.1 Candidatus Hydrogenedentota bacterium | reverse complement strand
GCGTCGCGACTTGCGTGGGCAATGCGCGACAGCACATCGTCACCGTATACGGTTTGCGGGTTCATGGCAGAAACGACTGCGCGCTCTGCGCCGGTTTCCATGTCCAGCAGCGCCCCCACCACCGTCGTTGTGCCAATGTCAAACGCAACAGCATACAGGGGGGCGTCATCACTTTCGGCGACATAATCAATCAGGCGCGTGCCCCGCAACGTCGCCACGCCCTTGAATCCCGTGGCGCGCAAACGTCCGCCAAGGACGCGCAACAACTCCGGGGAGACGGAAAGTCTGTCGGAGGCATGGTCCCACGTGGGCATTTTTTCAGCCAGAGCGCGTTCCATGCGGGTCAGGTCGGAAACACTGTCGGTCATATTCGGGGGCTGCATCTGAATCGAAAGCCGCCGAATATCGCCATCCGGTACGCGTGCCATGTCCCGGTCGCTCTTCGTTTGAATCTGATGAACGCCGCCGAAGAGCGCCGTTGTCGGTACATGCACGATTGCATCATGCCAAAGACGGGTTTGACAGGCCAACCGCCAACCCGCCTCCAGATCGGACGACGGCAGCAATGCGGTCTCGGCGGAAGCAGGCGCCGGTGCACGCCCATCAAAACGAACGTGACATTTGCCGCATGTGCCGCCGCCGCCGCAGGGCGTGTCAATCACCAGCCCCGCACGGGCCGCCGCTTCAATCAGGGTAATGCCCGGCTGAACAGACACGCGCCGCCCACCGGGATAAAACGTTAATTGTATCGTTGTCACAGACAAAACCGGTTTCTCCAGCCCTTTTGATAGTAGAAATGCACGCACCAGTCAGAATGCAAAGTCGGAAGCACATTTGACCTGCCAACGTAATAACAGGCACAATCTGCATTGCCCCTATTATGACATAAACAACCCTTCTTTTTTCGACAGGCATAATTATTGGAAACACAGGAACATACGACAACCGGGCGTGAACGCTCCCTGCTCAAACAGATTTTGTACAGCAAGGAAGTGGGCATGGTTGCATTGTTATTGCTAAGCGTGATAGGGCTGTATTACTTTGGGTATCGGAACATGCGTTTTTTCGTTGTGCCCACCAACTCCATGCAACCAACGCTGCACCCCGAGGACATGCTGCTTACACTTCGCGAACCCCGGTATCATCGGGGCGATATTGTGGTCGCCTATGATGACGGCGAATACGTGGTGAAACGAATCGTGGGTCTTCCCGGCGATAACATCAGCGTGGTGGACGGCGCACTCTTTATCAATGGCAAATATGCTGCCGAGCCTTACATCTTCGAGCCTATGAATTATTTTATTGAGCGCCCGGTCCGCATACCCGACGGTTTCTTTTTCTATTTGGGCGACAACCGTAATGAAAGCGAAGACAGCAGCCTCGGTTTCATGGCGCCCCGCACGGCGCCGCTGAGCGGCAACCCAATCACCTATCTGGGGCAGTTGGATGCCATTGTCGGTCGAGTGCGTTTCCGTTATTATCCCTACGACCGTTTTGGCCGGGTCTTGTCGTACCCGCTCATTAACGTGGCGGGACAGTAACGCGCCAACGCGCAGGATGCGCCGACACCCCGTAATTTGCTACCATTATGGTAGTGACCCACCGCCTAAACCCTTGGAGAAATACCCGTGAAAAGTGATGACATACGTGCAAGTTTTCTTGACTTCTTTCGTGAACGCGGACATACGATTGAACGCAGCGACCGACTGGTACCGGGCAATGACCCGACACTGCTTTTTACCAGCGCGGGCATGGTTCAGTTCAAACCTTATTATACCGGCGAAGTAAACCCGCCCTATCGCCGTGCCACTACGTCACAAAAATGTCTTCGCGCCGGAGGCAAGGCGAATGATCTGGATGAGGTCGGCAAGACATCCCGCCATCTTACGTTCTTTGAAATGCTGGGAAACTTTTCCTTTGGCGATTATTTTAAGCAGGAGGCGATACAGTGGGCATGGGAATATACCACACAGGTGCTGGGCATCCCCGGCGACAAGGTGGTGGTTTCCGTTTATCTGGATGATGACGAAGCCGCCGCAATCTGGGAAAAAGAGATTGGCCTTCCCCCGTCACAGATTGTGCGGCTCGGCGAGAAAGATAATTTTTGGGGTCCGGCAGGCGACACAGGCGCCTGTGGCCCCTGCTCGGAATTGCTTTTTGATCGCGGTGAAGCCATTGATCCGAACGCCACGCTGGAAAACGATCCGCACGAGCGGTATCTGGAGTTTTGGAACTTGGTATTTCCGCAATTTGACCAGCAACTCGATGGGTCGCGGCCGCCGCTCAAGAATCGCGGCATTGACACGGGCATGGGACTGGAACGCCTTGCCGCATTGTTGCAGCACAAGGAAACGGTGTTTGACACGGACGGCATTTATCCCATTATTGAGGCTACACGTGCCTTGACGCGTGTGGAGTATGCAGACAACCCCACGCCCTATCGCGTGATTGCGGATCATATTCGTGCTCTTAGTTTTATGATCGCCGACGGTATTTTGCCCGGCAACGAAGGCCGCGGTTATGTACTCCGGCGGTTGCTGCGACGTGCGGCCCGGTTCGGTCGGGAACTTGGTCTTGAACAACCGTTCTTGTATAAAGTCTCGGACACCGTTATTGAGATGATGAGCAAACAATACCCTGAACTTCGGGAGGGACGCGCTCAGATTGAAAAGATCATTCACACGGAAGAGGACCGGTTTGCAAGCGCATTGGCGCGGGGCATGGACTTGCTTGAAACCATTTTCGACAAGATGCATGCCGCAGGCACAACCGTAACACCGGGCGACGACCTATTCAAATTGCATGACACCTATGGGTTCCCGCTTGATCTGGCCACCGATGTGGCCGAGGAGCGGGGCTATACGGTAGACCGCGCCGGGTTTGAGGCCGCCATGAAACAACAACGCGAACAGGCACGAAGCGCATGGGCCGGCAGCGGCCAGCAAGCCTTGGCGCCGATATACCGAACGATACATGAACGCCACGGAGACACCAACTTTGTTGGGTATGACAAGTGGGAATGTGACGCGACCGTGGTGGCTCTTATCCAGAATGAACAAGAGGTGGATTGCGTTGCCGAAGGGGATAACGCGGAAATTGTGCTGGACAAAACGCCCTTCTATGCCGAAGCAGGCGGCCAAATCGGTGATATCGGCACATTGGACGGCGCCAATGGCAATGCCCATGTGGCAACCGCCGTCTGCCGCACGGGGAAGTGTGTGCTCCATCAGGCGACCATAACCTCAGGACAGGTGCGCGTCGGCGACCAACTGACAGCGCGTGTGGACGGTGATCGTCGTACGCGAACCGAGGCGCATCACACCGCCACGCATCTGCTGCAGGCGGCCCTGCGCGACGCACTGGGCGAACATGTACATCAGGCGGGTTCCTATGTGGGACCGGACAGACTGCGTTTTGACTTTACCCATTTTGAAGGCATCGGTTTGGATCGGCTGCAAGACATTGAAGCAATAGTAAACGCCTGTATCCGGGAAGACCTGCCGATTGAAACGGCGCTGAAACCGCTGGAGCAGGCCCGCGAAGACGGCGCCATGGCGCTGTTCGGCGAGAAATATGACGATGTCGTGCGCGTAGTGCAGGTGGGCGAGACCAGTTTGGAGTTATGCGGCGGCTGTCACGTGCGCCGCACCGGCATGATCGGCGTGTTTAAGATAATAAGCGAATCGGCCGTGGCGGCGGGTGTCCGCCGGGTGGAAGCGGTGTGCGGGGCGCCTGCTGTTGAAACATTGCAGGCGCGGGAGCGACAGTTGCTGGGCGTTGCACACCTGCTCAGTGCCCGTCCCGAAGAATTGGAGGCGCGTTTGCGTGCGCTGTTGGACGAAAACAAACGCTTGTCCCGGGATGTGGACAAGTGGAAGCAGGCTGCGGCTACGGGCAGTGGCGCCGATTTGATGAGCAACGTGCGCGAGATTAACGGGGTCAACGCGTTGGTGCTTCATCTGGGCGAGATGGATGCCAAAAGTCTGCGCGCCGTGCTTGACAAATGCAAAGATAAAATCGGGTCGGGCGTGGTGGTGCTTGGCAGCGATGGCGGCGGCAAAGTCGCGCTGGCTGCGGGCGTTACAAAAGACCTTACCGACCGCATTAGTGCCGGTGATATTGTTGCGCGGCTTGCCCCGCTGGTGGACGGCGGCGGCGGCGGTCGCCGCGACATGGCCCAAGCGGGCGGAAAAGACGTGGCAAAATTGCCTGACGCCATGAATCAAGCCGTTGATATTGTTGCAGAACTGTTGGAGTAACCGTTTGCTACTGGAGACGTTCCATGCCATTCCCTTTGTTTGATCGCCACCAGATACACATCAAACCGCTCGCCGAACGACAGGACAAGGTCTATATCGAACGCGACCATGTCCCCTGTGACGCATCCGTGGAGCGCTCCTTTACCGAGGCCGAACAACAAGTCATTGAGGAAACGGTAGAACGGCTTGTCACGGCCCGCGAAGCAAACAAATCGCGCATGATTGCTTTTGGCGCACATGCCATCAAAAACGGGCTTGCGCCGGTATTGATGAAACTTGTGGAGGAGGGCTGGGTCACCCATCTTGCCACGAACGGCGCAGGCATTATTCACGACTGGGAATTCGCCTACCAAGGACACAGCAGTGAAGATGTTCGCGCCAACGTGACAAAAGGCGAGTTTGGCACTTGGCAGGAAACCGGCTTTTATTTGAACCTTGCCATTGCGGTCGGAGCATGGCGCGGCATGGGCTACGGTGAATCGGTGGGCGCGTTGGTGGAACAGGAAGGCCTGGAGATTCCCGACGCAAAGACGCTTGTGGACGAAATACGAACACTGGCAGAAACGGACCCGGGACGCGCCGCTGCCGCTGCGGACTTATGCGATCGCATTCAAACTTTTGACATTGCCCCGGGCTGGCTATCCGTGCCCCACCCGTACAAGCAATACGGGTTGCAGGCGGCCGCCTACCGCGCCAATGTGCCTTTTACCGGCCATCCCATGATTGGCCATGACATCATCTATACCCACCCCATGAACCAATGTGCCGCCATTGGCCGCGCTGCGGAACGGGATTTCCTGGCCTATGCCCAGCAGGTAACAAACCTTGACGGCGGCGTATACATGAGCATCGGCTCCGCCGTCATGTCGCCCATGATTTTTGAGAAGAGTCTGTCCATGTCTCAGAATGTACTTCTGCAACAAGACCAACACATTGACAACCATTTTATTGTGGTGGTGGATTTGGCCGAATCTCATTGGGACTGGCGACAGGGCGAACCGCCCATGGACAACCCCGACTACTATCTGCGCTACAACAAGTCCTTCAACCGTATGGGTGGCCAGATGCGTTATCTCAGCGCCGACAACCGGGATTTTCTGCTGACGTTGCTGCGTACACTCGAAACAACAGCCGGCCATGCCGGATAGTTCGCGCCGGCGTGGCGAAGTTCCACCGTGAACCGGAATGCAATCTACATAAGGGCTTCTGTTATACTACGGGTTCTGTTCGCAAATAAGCCCAATATGCACAGTTTTCACAAAGGAATATGCAGAATGACAACAACTCTCGGGCATGATGCGTTGGTGCGAATGTTCCACAGCGCCGCGCAGGAGATACGGGACAATCACGAAACACTTTCCAAACTTGATTCGGTGGGCGGTGACGGCGACCACGGTTCCACGATGGTGCGGGCCATGACCCGCGCGGAGGAGGCCATCAGCCAATGCGAGACGCCAACGGCAAAAGCAGTGCTCCATGAGGTGGGCTGGGCGATTCTCGGGGTGGATGGCGGCGCCACGGGCCCGCTGTTGGGCACGTTGTTTATGGCCATGGCCGAAGCGGTCGGCGAAGCAGAAGTGCTGGATGCGCCGTTGCTTGTCCACGCCTTTGAAGCAGGCCTTGAGGGGGTTTCAAAACATACCAAGGCACAACCCGGCGACAAGACCATGATAGATGCACTGACCCCGGCGGTGAAGAAACTGCGGGAGGCCTTGACGGCGGGCGCCACGGATGCACAGGCGTTGTTGCGCCAGGCTGCAGAGGCGGCCCGGGAAGGCGCCGAGGCTACCGCAGGCATGCAAGCACGGTTTGGCCGTGCAAAAAATATCAAGGAAAAAAGTATAGGCCAACCGGATCCGGGCGCTACGTCAACAGCGCTGCTGTTCCGGGGATTTCTGAAAGGACTCGAGACCAATGCCTGATGCAGACATCGCTCCGAACACCAATGAGAAGCAGTACGCCCCCGATGTGCCGCAGGAAACGCCCGGCTTCTTCTTGAAGGGGTCGGCCCATTTGACATGGGGCACAAAGAACCGGCTTGCCCGCATTTTCAACCCCGACAGCGGCAGAACGGTCATGCTCGCTTTTGATCACGGCTATATCATGGGGCCCACCACAGGTCTTGAACGGATGGACCTGGTGGTGCCGCCGCTCCTCCCCCACGTGAATTGCCTTATGTGCACCCGGGGCGCGTTGCGCACCTGCATCACGCCGGAGGTGGACAAACCGGTGGTCATGCGCTGCAGCACGGGCGCCACGGTATTAAAGGAACTAAGCAACGAAGTTATCGGCGTGACCCTTGAAGAGGCGCTGGCGTTGAATGCCGCGGCCGTTACGGCCCAAGCCTGCATCGGCGCCCCCTATGAAAAGGAATCGCTGGCAAACCTGTCATACCTTATCAACGAAGGCGCCCGATTTGGCATGCCCGTGCTGGGCGTTACGGCAGTGGGCAAGGAAATGGTGCGCGATGCCCGATATCTTGGGCTGGCGTGCCGCGTGATCGCGGAGTTGGGGGTGCACTTCGTGAAGACCTACTATTGTGAACCCGGTTTTGAAGAAGTGGTGGCGGGCTGTCCCGTGCCGGTGGTTATTGCGGGCGGCAAGAAACTGCCCGAGGCCGATGCGCTCGCCATGGCCTATAAAGCCGTAGACCAAGGCGCATTGGGCGTGGACATGGGCCGCAACATCTTCGGCGCGGATGATCCCGTTGCCATGGCGCAGGCCGTGGGCGCCGTGGTGCATCGCCATGAAAAGCCCGAAACGGCGTTTGAGTTGTATAACGATTTGAAGAAAGCATAGCCGGGGAATGACGGCAGTAACATGGTGTGTTGAAACAACAGACCCTTTTTGCCAGTCTCAACGGTAAGAAACAGAAGGAGCATTGTACAATGGACATTACAAGACGCGCAGCAATTACGGGTATTGCGGCGGGCGTGGCAGGTTCGGTTGCGCTCACTGCGGCCCACGGAGCAGAATCAGTGAAACAGTATAAGAACGAAGATTTTTACACGAACGGTGAATTTGACGTGGAAAAAGCGAAACAGGCCTATTATGACATGATGGAACGGTTTAATTACCCCATCGTGGACCGGCTCCGCACAGAAGAATTCTGGGCGGTTGATTTCGGCATGGGCAAATTCACGGAAGTCGGCATGGCGGGTATCTTCTGGGTAAACAACCAGGAAGACGATTATTTCGGGCATGAGATTTACCTGTTGCCCGGCCAGATGATCCCGGAACATCGGCATCTACAAACCGCCGACACCAGACCCAAAATGGAGGCATGGCAGCCCCGGCACGGTTGGGTATACATTTACGGTGAAGGCGACCCCACACTGGGCGTGGAAGCGCGCATACCCCCGTCGCATCAGGAGTGTGCCGTGGCACGGACCGAACAGCAGTTGATGCCGGGCGAAGTGGGCATGCTCGGCGGACCCGAAGAGTGGCATTGGATGCTGGCCGGACCGGAAGGCGCCATTGTTACGGAATACGCCAGCTATCACGCCGATGACGCTCTCCGCTTCAGTAACCCGGACGTGCAATTCTGAGTCTATTATCGTGATACGCGTGGGTGTTGTTACACTGCGGCATGCCGCGAGACAGTGTCCACGCAACACAGATACGTCAGGTAATGGTGGCCGCCGGTTGCCTCTGTTTTGTAAGGCGGCCGCCTTGCCGTGATGACATATTCGCCGGTGACGGTAAAGACACCACCTCTTGCGGCGTCCTGTCACCGGGTCCTTCATAAACCCGTGGCATTAAATCGCATTGAGGTCTAAACATGAAATTATCCGGGGTGTTTGCGACATTATGTGTAGTGTTGGTGTGCGTGACTGCGGCAACAGCGGACGATCCCGCCTTGGGTCTGTTTGCTCATGAAGATACATGGGCGGAAAGCGTGTTGGCCACCCGCAACAACTATAGCCAATGGCAAGCGGAGCGACAGGGCGCCGAAGCCCTTGAGTTGTCACCGTGGCACGCGACAAACCCCATCCCGGCGGAAAGTTTGGATACCCCGCTTTTTCCTGAGGAAGAGGTGGACCTCGCGAGCCGCGATGAAGAAAACCGGCGCCAGTGGCGGCGGCGCACCTCCTGGGTGGACGGCACAGTGCATGACCTGCCCACAGCAGATTATGCGGCAACATATTTGTACCGTACAATCTCCGCTCCTGAGGCCGCCACGGTAACCGCGGCCATTGGCAGCGATGACGGCGTCGCCATCTGGCTGAATGACACAAAGATATTTTCCAACGACGTGGCTCGTTCTGCTGCGCCGAATCAGGACGAGGTAGCGTTGCCGCTTGAGGCGGGCGAAAATACGCTGCTGATGAAGATTTACAATCGCACGGGCGCACACGGATTCTATTTTGCGCTCGTCAACGATCCCGCCCCGGTCCTCTGGGAAGCGTTGCAGCAAGCCTTTCCCCGTGAAATGACATTGGCGAAACAGGACGGCGCAGACCACACGCTGATCAGTACGCCCGACGGGCTGACGCACGTTCCCACCATGATCACAAGCGCCTTGCGGGATACCGCACCCTATGATGCGGCGCTCCGGGCTGAGCAAGAGCAACTGCAAGCGGCCGCAGCGCCACAGGATGACCCGCGCTGGCTCACCTTGTATGCCAGAACCATGATGGCCCGGCAAGGGGCGCGTGCGCTGGGCTCCTTCGATCCGGAAGCACTGCGCCGGTCCATTGATCACCTTGCAAAGGCCTATCCGGAGGCGTACCCAAAAGGCGCGGAATTTCGCGCACGCCTTGATGCCATAGAAGCGAACATGCCCGCGCTGGCAGAGCAAATGGCTGCCGATCCCGATGCTGCCATGAGTGAGATAGAGGCCATCCTGGCATTTGAGCGCAAAGCCTTGTTGGCAAATCCTTTGCTGGATTTCGACCATCTGCTACTGGTGCGCCGCCACGAAAACCGGCTGGGACTGCCCCAGAACTGGCAGGGCAATTGTTCCTTGCCCCGTAACGGCTATGAAAACGAAATAGCATTGCTGGACATGCACAATCTGGATGGCGACCTTCAAACAGTATTCCGTCCGGACGACAGTGTGTATGTGGGCGACCTCGACCTGCATTTTGACGGGGAACGCATGCTGTTTTCCATGCCGGGAAGCCACCGCCGATGGCAGATATGGGAAATCGGTGTGGACGGGAGCGGATTGCGCCAGGTTACCCCGGGCGAAGAACCGGATGTAGACAATTATGATGCCTGCTATCTTCCCGACGAGCGAATCATTTTTGCTTCCACCCGCATTTTTCAAGGCATTCCCTGTGTGGCCGGCAGTGATGCCGTGGCCAATTTGTTCATCATGGATCAAGACGGCGGCAATACCCGCCAGCTTTGTTTCGATCAAGACCATAATTGGTCGCCCGCAGTGATGAACGACGGGCGCGTTTTGTTTACCCGCTGGGAATATTCTGATACCGCTCATTATTTTACGCGGCTGTTGTTCAGCATGAATCCGGACGGCACCAACCAGCTGGAATACTATGGCAGCAATTCCTATTGGCCCAACTCCATGTTTTACTCCCGCCCCATCCCTGAGCATCCCACAAAAGTGGTGACCATCGTATCCGGCCATCACGGTGTGCCGCGCATGGGCGAACTCATACTGCTTGACCCGGCCAAAGGCCGCCACGAAGGCGACGGCGTGGTGCAGCGCATTCCCGGCTACGACGAACCTGTGGACCCAATTATTGAGGACTATCTGGTGGATGCATCCTGGCCAAAGTTCCTGCACCCTTACCCATTGGATGAGCATTACTTCCTCGTATCATGCAAACCCGGCCCGGACGCGGCATGGGGCCTGTATCTGGTGGATGTCTTTGACAACATGGTGCTGTTGCATGAAGAACCGGGTTATGTGCTGTTTGAGCCGATTCCACTGCGTCCACGTAAGCGGCCGCCGATCATTACCGATCGGGTGGATTTGACCAAAGATTACGCGAAAGTGTATCTCACGGATATATATGAAGGGCCGGGCTTGGAAGGTGTGCCGCGGGGTACGGTAAAGAACCTGCGTTTGTTTGCGTTCCACTATACCTACCCGCACATGGGCGGCCATGAACATGTGGGCGTGGAAGGTCCGTGGGATGTGCGGCGTATTCTGGGCACGGTGCCTGTATTGGCGGACGGTTCCGCCTTTTTCAAAGTCCCCGCCAATACGCCCATCGGCCTATTGCCTCTGGACGACCAGAACCGGGCGTTGCAGGTAATGCGTTCGTGGTTTACTGCCATGCCCGGCGAAGTGTTGTCCTGCGTGGGCTGTCATGAATCCCAGAACATGGCGCCGCGCCCCGAGGATAACCTCGCGGCACGACAAGCGCCCGCTGAAATCGCGCCGTGGTATGGGCGCGCCCGCGGCTTTAGCTTCCATCATGAGGTACAGCCGGTGCTTGACCGCCACTGTGTGGGTTGTCACAACCCGGAAAAGGCCGCACTGGACGGACGCCCCGATTTCAGCCACCATGAAGAACGGGGCTGGAAAAACTTCAACAAATCCTATCTCGCGTTGCATCCTTTCGTGCGGCGTCCGGGCCCTGAAAGCGATTATCATATCCAGATTCCCTTGGAATGGCATGCGGAGACCAGCGAACTGATTCAAATGCTGCGCAAGGGCCACAAAGGGGTGGAACTGGACGACGAGGCTTGGGACCGGCTCTTTACCTGGATAGATTTGAATGTACCCGACCACGGGCGCTGGAGCGACCACGCCGAAATACCCGGCGATTTCCACCGGCGACGGGCCGAGATGCGCGCCAAGTACGCGTTGTTGCCGGAGGACGATACGGAAGATCCTTTGACGCCGGCAGATTATCCCCGTGATTTTATTGAACCGACGCCGCCGACGCTTGACGAATCTGTGCCTGAAGTGGACGGATGGCCGTTCTCGATAGAGGAGGCACGCGCACGGCAGGCGGCAATGGGTGTGGAAACAGAGCGCACCCTGGACTTGGGCGACGGCGTAACCATGGAGTTTGTGCTGATCCCCGCGGGCGAGTTTGTGATGGGCGGCACTGCGCACCCGGATGAACTGCCCATGACGCGGGTGCGTATTGAAGAGCCGTTTTGGTTGGGCAAAACCGAAGTGACCAATGAACAATACAATCGCTTCAACCCGGATCACAACAGCCGCTACATAAACCAGCATCATAAAGACCATACCACCGCAGGCTACCCGGCGAACAAACCGGAACAACCGGTGATACGCATTTCTTGGCATGACGCACTTGCCTTCTGCGACTGGTTGCACGAAGCCACCGGTACACCGGCCAGCCTGCCCACGGAAGCACAATGGGAGTGGGCATGTCGTGCGGGCAGCGACCAACCGCTGTTCTTCGGCGATTTGGACACGGATTTCAGCGCGTATGCAAACCTTGCCGACTATTCCATGCGTCTCCATGCAGTCTCCGGCGTGGACCCGCAACCCATCCCCAATCCGACGCCCTATCAGAATTTCCTGCCCCAGGACGCACGCTTTAACGACGGTCAATTCATTGTTTGTGAAGTAGGCCTCTACAAACCCAACCCGTGGGGGCT
>SKQZ01000445.1 GCA_007118765.1 Candidatus Hydrogenedentota bacterium | reverse complement strand
AAGCGTTTATGCCCACCTCGCACGGTTTTGACGAGTATTTCGGGCTCCTTTACAGCAACGACATGATACGCCCGTGGGTGAATACCGACAAGCCTTTGTCTTTGTATCGCAATACCGAGGCAATAGAGCATCCGGTGGATCAAAATACGCTGACCGTGCGTTATACAGGGGAGGCCGTACGGTTTATCAAAGAAAACGCCTCCCATCCTTTCTTCCTCTATGTGCCGTATAGCATGCCCCATCTGCCGCTGGCAACGGCGGACAAGTTTCGCGGGCGTTCCCGGGCGGGCCTTTACGGCGATGTGATTGAGGCGCTTGACTGGAGCGCTGGCACGATTATGGAAACATTGCGCGAAACGGGCGTGGCCGACAACACCATTGTCGTCTGGGTCAGCGACAATGGCCCATGGATAAACATGCCCGACCGCATGGTGCAGCCCGGGCCGGACGACTTGGATAACAAGCCGTGGCATGCAGGGTCTTCAGGGCCTTTCCGAGACGCCAAGGGCACAACACACGAAGGCGGCGTGCGTGTGCCTGCCATTATCTGGCGCCCCGGGAGCGTCCCTGCCGACACCATTATTCAGGAGCCCGCCAACCTGATGGACCTCTTCCCCACACTCCTGCATGCCGCCAACGCCGAAGTGCCCACTGACCGCGTCATTGACGGCAATAATCTCTGGCCGCTGCTGGAAGGGCAGGTGGACACCTCCCCCTCGCAACCATACTTCTATTTTCGGGGTCGCGAACTTCAAGCCGTACGCAACGGGCCTTGGAAATTGCAACTTGTCAGCGGCGATATCGAATTATTTCATCTGGAAAGGGACATTGGCGAGCGCTTCAATGTGGCAAGCGAACACCCGGAGATCGTCGCCGAATTGCTCGCCGCCATAAAAGCGTGTGCCAAAGAAACCGACACGCAGCTGCCAAGAGGCATTACATAGACCTCCGACAACTATATTAACGCTGGAGACAGGTCAACACCCTGTTACCGTATATACATGCAGGAAACCCTGTGGAACCAACCCGGCCAATCTGTTATATTGACTGTGTCGCGTGTATTGGCGGCAATGACGGTCAGGTACGGTTGCGTTGTTAAAGTAATCCGACAGGAACAACAAGGAGAGCATCATGGACATGAAACGAAGAAGTTTTTTGACTGCAGCGGCGGTAGGCGCGGGCGCCATGGCGGCAGGTGGGATACCAAGTGCAATGGCGGCGGTTCCCGAAGGACGCCCTTTCGCCCATTTACCCCTCAAAATCTCGTGCAGCTATAACTGGCTGCGTGATTGCCTGCCCCGGCGAAGCACCCCCATGGATATTTTCAAGTTGGCTGCGGAATGGGGGTTTCCCGCGGTGGAGCACTTGGGCGCGGGCGGCGACAGACGCAATTATGACGCCTTTGTTGAGGCTTCCCAAGAAACAGGCGTCAAATGGAGCTGCATTATGGGCGCCGGACGCATTACCCAAGGCGAGATGCTGGACGTAAGTCAGCACGACCGCTTGGAAGAACAATGCAGAGAAGCCATCGAACAAGCCAAGGGCCTCGGCTGCAAATATATCGTGGGGTTAACCGGCGAAACCCATTCCGAATGGACCATTACCTATGACAAGTGCGCCCAAAACGTTATCAAGTTCTTGCGCCGTGTCAAGGGCATGCTTGAAGATAATGGCATTGTCATGGTGCTTGAAACCCTCAACCAATTGCGTGACCACCAGAATTTCTGGTTGACCACCACCGACCAAGCGCAAATGATCGTGTTGGCCGTGGACAGTCCCAATGTCAAACAGCTGTATGACATCTATCACCAGCAAATTTCCGAGGGCAACCTTATCCCCAATATCCAAAACAATATTGACGGCATCGCCCACATGCATATAGGCGACCATCCCGGACGTAACCAGCCCGGTACCGGCGAAATCAACTACCCCAATGTATTCAAGGCGGTTGCTGAAACCGGCTACGACGGGTATCTCGCTGTTGAATGCGGCCATACCGACGGCGCAGAAAACGCCATCCGGGACCTGCTCAAGTGTTTTGACGGGTGGGCCTAAGTATACCCTGCCTGGAAAACACTTTTTAGCATACGTTCTGCTTGAAACATAAGCGTATCGGCATGCGACCGTTGCGCCGCCCAGTGCTGTCCGCTTCATTTCGTTTAACAACACACAAGGAGCTGTGTATGAAAACCACCCGCCGTTCGTTTCTGAAGATGTCGGCAGCATCTGCCGCGCCGTTTATCCTGCCTTCGAGTATTTGGGGCGCCGAAACCAAACCCAATGATCAACTTGCCATCGGGTTTATCGGTATGGGCAAACAGAGCAGAGGTTTGATAAACGCATTTCTAAACCACCGGCGTTGTCGTGTGGTAGCGGTGTGTGATGTGGATGCCACACGCCTCACGGATGCACATGAACGGGTGAATGGCTTTTATACACAAAGGCCGAGCCGCGGTTCGGCGGATTGCGCGGCGTATGTTGATTTTCGGGAGGTAGTGGCACGAGACGACATTGACGCGGTGTGTATCGCCACGCCGGATCATTGGCATGCCGTACAGGTCATCGCCGCGTTGGAGACAGGCAAGGATGTCTATTGCGAAAAGCCGCTTACCCACAACATTCATGAGTCCGTTGCCATCATCAATGCAGTGAAGGAACACGGGCGCGTGTTGCAGACGGGTTCCATGCAGCGTTCCTCGCGCGAATTTCGTATAGCCTGTGAACTGGTGCGCAACGGTGTTATCGGCACGATAGAACGGGTGGAATGCAGTTTCGGGCCACCCGGCGTACCCTGTGATTTGCCTGAAGAGGAGATGGAACCCGGTCTGGACTGGGATTTGTGGATCGGCCCCGCCCCGATGCGCCCCTATAGTTCCGTATTGAGTCCACGCGGCTTGCATGACCATTTCCCGGACTGGCGCGATTACAAGGAGTATGGCGGCGGCATGGTGTGCGATTGGGGCGCACACCACCTTGACATCGCCCAATGGGGACTTGACAAGGACGACAGCGGCCCGGACGAGGTACATCCCCCTGACGACCCGGAGGCAAAGAACGGTGCGGTGCTGCACTACGGCGACGACGTGCGCGTGGTGCATGTGAACGGTTTCGGTGTGGAGTTTTTTGGCACAGACGGTGTGGTAAAAGTCAATCGCGGCCAGATAGATCTATGGCGCAATGGCGTGAGAGAAGCCGGCTTTGTCAGGGGCGAAGAAGGCGCCAGCCTCGGTGGCGCGCTTGATTTTCTGGAAGAGAACTTTTTGGCCGATGCGAAGGTGAAACTGTATGAGAGTACAGACCACATCCGGAACTTCCTTGACTGTGTACAAGACCGCACCAAACCGGTTACAGACGAGGAGATCGGCGGCAGGACGGCCATCTGTTGTCATTTGATGAACCAGGCCTATTACAACCACGCGGTCATCAAATGGCAGCCCCGGGAAATGCGTTTCGCCCCCGGCAGCGGCAATCCTGAATGGTTGACACGGGATTACCGTGACCCGTGGCACGTGTAGCCTATTGGCCTTGCCCGACGCTACGCTTACATACGCTTCGCCCGGATGCGTTGCCGGGGTAACACGGACACCGCTTCGCAGTACCGGTTGTGTTTGGATGCGATGCTATTTCCACCACTTGATATGTTGTGTTTTTGTGGCATCGTCCTCGAAATCAATGGAGAACTTGAACGGTCCGGGTATCTTGGCGCATTTCACGAGCAGTGTGTTCTTGCCTTGACGCAACGTAATGGATGCGGTATCCGTTTCGAACTGGTCATGCGGCACCTGTCGGCGCGTTTCAAACACCACCGCGCCATTGACCCAAACCCGGGTGGCGTTCATGAAACCAATGCGCAAGGAGGTCTCAAGCCGACGTTCACAGGTAATCTCAGCGCATGCATACGCTACGGAACGGTCAAACTTGGGATACCATTGAAACACGGGTTCAAATGCGGCCTGCAGATCAACAATGTGTTTTGAATGCGCGCAGGAATACCAGCGTCGCCACCGGGCAGGTTGATACCATCCCCGGTATACGGCCTGAAAATCAATGTGCGTTTCAGGTGGATAAGGCGTATCGAAACCGCTGCACTCATCCCAGTTCGGAAACTCGCCCGCCACCATCCAGCGGCGCACATGCTGCACACGCTGTGCACGAAGCCATTCCACGGCCTTTTGGTCCGGCGGCACAGGCGCAGCGGGCGGAACACTGCGTATGCCGAAATGGTTCAGCATATTCACAAAAAGCCGCCCGGCAACGGGGTCCTCATCAAGATTCTCCAGAACACGCAGGTGGGTAAATACGATGCGTCCCCCCCCGTACCGTTTGATCAGGATGTCGCTGCCCCACCAGGTGGTTTCACCCACCATATAATTGCCCGCCGCAATCGGCGTCGTATCGAACGTGCCGCATACGTCTTCATCGCTCATTTCAATAAAGGTCTTGCCCGGCACTACATTTGCATAGGGTTGTCGCATAAGCCCACGGGCGGGCAACTTGTCAAAAAGCGGGTGCAGTTTTACATAATGGCAGGCAGGCAGAAATCCGCCCACGGCATCCTTGGGCGTTGCCGCGATATTGGGGTCGAGCAGGGCGGCAAGGTCGTTCCAATCATCAGGGGGACTGAAAAACACGGCGATGGCGCCGCTTTTCACCTGCGCAA
This sequence comes from Candidatus Hydrogenedentota bacterium, assembly GCA_007118765.1. Classification (GTDB taxonomy): domain Bacteria; phylum Hydrogenedentota; class Hydrogenedentia; order Hydrogenedentales; family CAITNO01; genus SLFT01. The sequence continues at coordinate 7,161 of SKQZ01000445.1, read as the reverse complement.
GGATCTGCATGAGCTCGTTGTCGGGATAGGCGCGGATAGTATTTGCCAGCGGCGGTATGATATGCACGGGCGCAAGAATGTTGTCGGGCTTTGCAAAGGGGGCGATGGCATCGTGCCATTGTCCGTGGGGATCCAGAATATGCACGGCGGTTGTGGACGGCGGCGCCTGCTCGAAAACATGAAACTCCTGTGATGCTTCAGCCAAGACGGTCATGCCCTTCATAAGCCGCACAACAAACCGGTGCGTACCCGAAGAGCCGGACGCACTGATAACACCATTCCATAAATCGCTTTGATGCCGTGGTATCTTTACGCTTCGTTTCTTTTTCCACAACACCTGATTCGTGGGTCCCACCACCTGTAACGACAGGTCCGCCGTGTCGCTCACATGCGCTTCGTTGGCAAGCAACACGGTTATCTCGGCCTTTTCACGCAGACATAGATTGGTCTTCCCCAGGAAAATGAGCGGGCGCATGGGCCGTTGCGCCTCGGCAAGACTTTGCAGCGCCGGTTTCGGACGCCGCCATCGGTCAAGAAAGCCCGCGCAGAACTCATGACCGGCATCCGACAGCTGGGTGTAACAATAGCCCTGTACTTTCGGGTTGGCGCGTATGGCGTCAATCTGCGCATAAACAGCATCGGATTGCAATGCCTGTGCGGCTTGAAAGAAACCGGACATATCGCCAAAAAGCCGATCCAGCCCGCGCTCGCGAAAGCCTTGACAACATGCGTCCAGCATCTTTTGCAGGAACCGGGCGTCTTTGAGCGTTTCACGCTCTTCTCCATACTGTTCAAGCACGTCAACAAGATCTTCGGGGCCGCCAAAACCGAACTCCGACAGGATTGACAGCTGTTCCGGTTCGCCGCTGTTCTGATAATACTGCCGGATGCGGTTGTCCACCGGTGCACGCTGGTAAATATGCAAATCGTCATAGACCGTAAACGTATCCCGAAAGGGCCGCATCATGCGCGACGGTTCGCGGGTGGCATTAACGCCGGCGCTGTCGTCAATGATCACGCGCGTTGGGTCCAGTGTCCGCGCCAGCCGACACAGATCATCCTTGATGGTCTGCGCCCCGCCGTGGGTCACATAATCAGCGTTGCCTGTTTCGTTGAGCATACCCCAGATAACTACGGACGGGTGGTTTCGATCACGCAGGATCATTTCACGCACGGATGTTTCACACCGTTTCTGCATATACTCCGACTGTTTAATCCAGCCGATGGATGGTTCCTCGTACAGGAGCATGCCTAGTTCGTCGGCGAGTTCGAGGATGCTTTTCGGTGCGGGCCTGATGTGAAGTCGCATCATGTTAAAGCCCGCCTCCTTGCTCAAGGCAATCTCCTGTCGGGCCATGGCAATGTCCGCCGGGGCTGCCAGCGTCCGCGCGTAATCGGGCTGGTATAACACCCCCTTCACATAAATGGGGCGATGGTTAAGATGGAATCGGTTGTCTTTGACCGTAAACTCGCGCATGCCGAAACGTACGCTCACCCGGTCAATAACCGTTTTCCCTGTGCAAAGCTCCGCGTGCAGTTGATACAGATGCGGCGCATCGGGATGCCACGGGATGAATTGCGGCGTCTTCACGGCAATGGCGCCAAGGGCGCCCTCGGCCTGCCACGACGTGTCCGCCACGGTTAATCTGATATGGGCGTCTTCCGGTATGTTTTCTCCCGTGGTTTCGACCATTATCAGTTTGCGGCGCAAATCCGGCTTGACAAATACATCGGTGATACGGGTACGGGGCATGCGCTTGAGAAGCACTTCCCCCCAAATGCCGCCGAAAGACCAGTAGCCCATTTCTTTGGCAATGGGCAGCTCCGCGGGCTTAAAATGCCCGAAGCCGTCCGGCCCCTTCGGGTCAATTACGCGCACGGCAAGCCGATTCATGCCCGGCTGCAGGACTGCGGAAGCGTCCACTGCGAACGGCGTGTACCCCCCTTCATGCGCACCGATGCCGACGCCGTTCAACCACACCCCGGCATAATAATTGACCCCTTCAAAATGGAGTTCCACATGGTCACCGACCCACTCGGGCGGCACCTCAAACTGGCGAAAATACCAGCCCACCCCGTCGTAGTCGGGCAACCACAAATCCCAGACGGCGGGCACGTGCACCGTGAGCGCATCGGATTGCGGCGGCGATTCAAACCACGAAGCGCGCACTCCCTGATTTTCGGGATCAACGACCAGCGTCCAGTCGCCGCCAAGATTCAACTCTTCACGCAATTCAGCCATGCTTAACCTCTATAAGAAAACACGAAAGACATCCCTGAATGCCTTTAGTCTATTCATAGGCCCTGAACAATGCAAGTTTGCCCGGAATACGTCCCTTGCGGCAAGGGTCGGACGTGTCAGGCAAGATTGCGTTGCAACGCAACCACAACACCTTGAATGGCTACCGCATCCGGCGGATAATACAACGATTCCATGAGCGGGTTGGCCGGGCGCAGCTCAATGCGATTCTTTTGTGGATAAAAGGATTTCACGGTCGCTTCGTCATCCACCAACGCCACCACCACATCGCCTTTCGCCGGGCGGCGCTGCCGATCCACCACGATGATGTCACCTTCGAGAATGCCCGCATCCATCATGCTGTCGCCGCGCACGCGAAGGCAAAAGGCGTCCCGCTCCGCCAACTGCGGGTCCACCACAACGTATTCCTCAATGTTTTCCTCCGCAAGCAACGGCGCGCCCGCCGCCACCTGTCCCACAAGCGGCAGGGCATTCGGCTGTGTATGGGCCAACGTCGCCAGCGCCTTTTGTGTCAATCGTATGCTGCGCGCCTTGGAACTGCGCGCGATATAACCCTTGCGCTCCAACGCCGCCAAGTGGTCATACACGCCGTTGGTGGAGGCAATGCCGAAATGGCCGCCAATCTCTTGTATTGTCGGCGGGTACTCGTTTTCGCGTATGGTGGTGGCAATAAACTCCAGAATTGCCCGCTGCCTGTCTGTAATGGACGAAACCATGACACACGATTCCTTTTCGCCTTATCGGCGCACATATACTGAATCTATATTCAGTATATCGCATTAGCAATGATAAATCAAGAAAGAAATATCCGGGTTAACGGACATAATTGTTGCGCACAATCCTGAAGGCAACCCAAAAGTTGCGCAGACGGTCTTCCAGGCGCTCATCCGTTTGCAAGGTGGAGTAGGCCGCAATCACGTAAAGCCGCACAAGTTCCTCCGCCTCTCTTTTCATGGTGCCGAGTTCGTCGGGGTAATGCGCCAGAAATTCGTAGGGCGTACTACTGGGCCTCGGCGGTTTGCCCACGTCGGCGGCCAGCGCACGCAACGCCTCGTACGCATACGCAATATGATCACGCACCGGCATCGGCGCGGCATCCGGCCGGGAAAAGGGGCTGTCATACTTGGCGCTAAGCGATACATGCCGTTGGATACGACGGCGCTGCTTGGGGAACGCCCATGTTCTCAGTGCGGGCCACATGCGAAACAGCAGCCATGCCACAAAAGAAATCAATTGACTTAACCAGTGAGGCAATTGATTGCGTCTTTCGAGCAGCAGGTCCGTCACCCATTGCAACATTTTCAGCACAGCGTAAATCAGAACCATAAACACGAGGAGCATGGAGAGGCGTTCCATCCATATGACAAGCCCCCTTGCCTGCAACCATCTGAGCGAGGCCGGGGTAATCGTCATTTCCCCGTACCGCCCGGTTTGGGAATGGTACACGCCAATCTGCGTGTCGGCTTGTTCATAAACCTGCGCTGGCAAAGCGGGCATAGGCAGGTTGGCCGCCCCCCACATGATTGCCACAACCAACAGGGTGGCCAAGCCCAACCAACACCACGGCAGCACCGGCGGCATGGCCACCTTGCGCAGACGGAAATAGGCGCGCAATTGACGCAGACAGGTAATGGCGAGCAACATGAATGCGCAAAAAATGTATACGTACATGTAGTAGGCGCCCATGCGAACGGCGGGCATGCCCAGGTGTTGAATAACGCGCAGTCCCAATGAAAACAACAACACTACCGGCACTGAAAAATAAAACAGCGCCATGCCGGGATGTCGCTCGGGCAGCCGTTGACTGAAATCCGCTTTGGATGCGGCAAAAGGCGGCCTCCCTTCCGTTCCGGTGTCGGTGGGGTCGTAGGCGACAAGACCATGCCACGGCTCATCCACCCCGGCGGCGGATTTTCGCTTGGGCTTTTCGGACGGCGGCGCCGCGGCCAACCGCAGTCTGCGCCGGAACTGTGCTGACGTCGCGGCAAACAGTCCGATGTCACCCGCCACATTGCTTTCGTCTACACAGCATTCATGGGTAAGCCGGTTAACCAACCACCAAACGAATACGACCATCGCCATATTCGTCAACAACGCGCCCAATACCATGCGATCCATAACGTTGCGGGCAACCGCACCCACGTTCTCATACTCGGTGGCGACAATCGTATACAGCGCCACCACTACCATCAATCCAAAAGCATAAACAAACGCTTCCACGGAACCGTCGCGGGCAATCAGCCTGTTCAAAGCAACAACGCCAATCACAAAGAAGATGGTAAAGACGCGCAAATTCGCGTCATGCGCTGTCGTATAAATAAAGCGGACATTCAACAAGTAGAACAACACGGGCATTACCAGCAAGAAAATGAGGAAAGGCGTCACGAAATTGATGAAATGGTCGGCCAGTGTATTGGGCATTTCAATGCGATGGTTGATCTGTTCCCCGTCGGTAAGCGACGCATAATCCGTGTGCTGGTGAGGACGCAGTTCCGGCAGTGCCGATTTCTCTTGCGTCATGTCGGCCATGAGCGATTCGAAATCAGTGGCGCCATCATGCCGGCGCTCCTGTTCGTTGGCGAGCGGTTCATGGTCATACAATTCAGCCATGCGTTCGCCTCCATCGCCTATATTTTGGTCGGAGAGATTTCATGAAGATGTCGCTCTGATTCGATATTAAAGGCGTGAATATTGTACTGCGCCAATCGCGCCGCCGCTTCTTGATAGGATTGACCGGCATCAATAAGAAAGAGCGTCACATTGAATCCGGAATCGCGCATGGCGCCCAACGTGAGCGCCAGTCGCTCGGTCACTTGTCCTGTTACGGGCAACAAGGTCGCATCCCGCGGCAACCCGCGGAATTGCGCCAGAATCAACTCGGACAGGTCCAGGCCGTGGCCGGGCATCACCCGCGCAAGATTCTCGACGATGGTTTGCGCTTGTATGGGCGACCGCAGCGTATCCACCGTCAAGGGGCTGATGCGTGTGGATGTCTCCTCATGGCTGAGGGCATTGTCCATCTCAAATCGGTTTTCCGTATACACGGCATCTGTTTCGTATTGGGCCACCTCGGCGGCATCCTGCCCATTGGTAAGCAGACCCACCTGCTCGCCGGACATCTGCAGCAGGTATGCGATGGAAGCCGTGGTGGTAACGGCCAGTTCCATGCGCCGCTCCCTGTCCTCCGGCAGATAGCTGTCTTCGTGCATATCCAATATGAGCGTACCGCCGGTAACCGTGGTGGGCTCAAAGGTTTTCACGTGCAATTCGCCTGTACGGGCGGACACTTTCCAGTGGATGGTGTGCAAGGGGTCGCCCGGCGTATATTGGCGGATATTGTTGATGCGCGTCGGATCGGTGAAGATGCGGTTTGTAATGCGCACAGGGCCTTGGGGACGTCGCGCCGCCACATTAAAAGTCTCAATGTAGGCGATGGTGGGCAGGACAGACACATAATCCCGAAACGTATCAGAGCGAAACCGTTTGTGCAGGCCAAACAAATCGCCCGATTCATACAATGCCGGACCGATGCGGTGATAACCGCGACGGGGACAGGTCAATGTGTACCGTAGCGTCACAGTACGACCGGGCGGCAGCATGGCAAGCCGTTTGTGTTCCCCTGTTACTGGAAAGTCGCGGGGGAACGCATCTTCAATGAACAACCAGGGAATAGGCCAGCCCCGGCGATTGGTAACACGCACAACAACCTGTATGGATTCTCCCTGCCGCACTTGCGTTTGATCCACACTGCGTTCGCATTCCAATCCCGTCATCCATGCCCGCGACGACAAGACCGCCACGCCGACAAGCAACACAAATGCGTATACGGCATAGGCCATATAGGGGCTGCGGATGGCAAAGGCGAAGGCTATCATCACCACCGCAACGCCCACCATGCCGCCCGTCTTCTTCCAAGACGCTTTGTTGCTTTCTGCTGCTTCCGACACGACGAACGTCCCGCCCCCCTGCGTATTTTTTACGGCACTCACTTAATCCGCGTTCTCCACCATTGTCTCGGTAATGTCACACGCAAATACCGCTTGGAATGCTTCGATACATTGGTCAATTACCTCTTCCATGGGCGGTGTTTCAGGCAACAGATTGGCAAGGCTTGTAACGGGCCTGTTCTGGATGCCGCACGGAACGATCAGTTTCCAGTGTTCCATGATGGGGTTTACATTGAGCGCAAAACCATGCCAGCTTATCCATTGTTTGATGGCAATGCCCACGGCGGCCACCTTCGCGCCGTTGACCCACACCCCTGTGTATTCAGGTATGCGTTCCCCTTTCAGGCCATAGTGGTCGAGCACGCGAATGACCGTCTCTTCAAGAGACCGCAAATACCAATCCACCGACGGCGTCCATTGATTCAGGTCAAGCACCGGATAGGCCACCAACTGTCCCGGTCCGTGATAGGTTACGTCACCGCCGCGGTCCGTGGCCAACAGTCTTACGCCAGCCGCCGCCAACCCGTCGCTGTCACACAACACATGGTCGGAGAGCGCATTGCGACCCAATGTGATGGTGGACGGGTGTTCCAAAAAGAATAACGTGGACGGCATGTCTCCCGAAGCGACCGCGCCCCGCGCCGCTTGCTGGCGTTCCAACATCGTTGCGTAGTCCACCAGCCCTTGCATGCGTATACAGTTTACAGAAGCCATAATACCAGCACTCCCTGATCATAACAAGACGCCGTTGAACGGTACGGACACCGTATTGATAGGCATAAAACAAGATAGATACGGTTGTTTGTCGCGTGCCCGATAAGAAAATAAATGAGTACCCTATTGGTCACATCAACGGCGAGGTCTGTTTCAACTGCTGTTCTCAGGACGATTGCATTCAGCGCCCACTCTATATTTTAACATGCTTTCCCGTGCAATCAAGATGCAGGAGTGCTT
>SKQZ01000375.1 GCA_007118765.1 Candidatus Hydrogenedentota bacterium | reverse complement strand
TGGGAGACCGCCTGCACCATAATGAAAAGCACACGGTACATGCGCACGCCGAACCGCTGGAGTGGTTTGCCGAAACGGGACTGGTTGGCGTTGTATTTCTGGGCTGGTTTCTGGCGAAGGTGTTCCGACGGCGGCGTTTTGAAACGGGCGCCCTGACCGCCCTTGCGGTGTTCGCCTGCTTCAATACCATGTCGCACAGTCCTCCCCATCTCCTTGCGGGCTTATTATTGGCAGGCGTTTCTCTGCCTCAACCTGAAGGCGGCGCCATCTGTTGCACAAGAAGAACGGCGGTAATGCTGGCAATCGCAACGCTATTGTTCAGCGTGGTCTTTGTCGTTACAACCATCATCCCGAGCGTGTTGTTAAGCCGGGCTGAGCACGTCCATATTGTCGGGGGCAAGCCGGAGCAACACTATCTCCGTGCGTTGCGCTGGCCCTGGCCAAGCCCACGGGCCCATGAGAGTTATGCTATTTTTCTGCTGGATGCGAACCGCTTTGATGCGGCGCGATTGCAACTGGAACAAGCGTTGGAAGGCATGGATACGGGCCGAATACATTTGCTGCTTGCCATTTGCGCCGAGGCACGGGGCGACCGCGAAGCCGTGGTGATACATGCGCAGGCCTGTTTGCATCGTTGGCCGGAAAACCGACACGCCCAAGCGTTGTATGAACAATACACCCAGACACAACCGACAACGCCGGTCCATTAACCCGGATATCGCACGGGGTTATGAATCGGACATATCTTTCATGGCCCGTATGGCGTCCAGTTCCTCCCAGTACTTTTTCAGCGCTCTGGTTCCCTCCTCGGTGATGCTGAAATCGGTGTGCGGGATGCGACCGTTAAAGGACTTGACCACATTCACGAATCCGGCCTTTTCCAGCCGGTCCATGTGAGACGAGAGATTCCCCTTGGTAAGCCCCAGCGTGTTCAGCAGGAAATTAAAATCCGCTTCGTCCACACCGGACAAAACCGTAAGGATACGCAATCGCGCAGGCTCGTGAATGGTGCGATCCAGATCATCCATTTTCTACTTCCTCGTCAGCATCCGGCACATCCTGCTCATAGTTCCCGTTGGTGTCCGGAATGGCGTCGCGTGTCAGGGTCTTGAGTTTATAGAGCGCATACCGGCTGTAAATATGCCCGACAAGGATGGCGATAAAGCCATACCCAAACACCGGGACCACGATGTTGAGCAGTTCGTATTCCCGACCAAACCGCACGGGCAACCCAAGCATCAACAACAGCGCATGAACACCATAGAGGAGCGGCCACAACCACGCCCAGAACCCCAGTCGCTGATACAGCGCCATAGCCACCAGATAAGGCGTCATATACAAGGCTGACCACGGTTGCAGATACTGAATGGCCATGTAGTTAAAGCAGATGAGCAACGCGCCAATAAGATGATACACCACAAGCCCGCCACCCAATGTTGTAAGCCAAACCGGCAGTTTTTCGCCTTTCGGGCCGCCCGAGTAAGACGCGTACCCCTCCCTGCCGTAAAGCCGGTTGGTGATGCTGAAAATAAGTTCGCCGCTCCATCGTGACATGGAAAACCATGCCAAGGCCAGCATAGACGCAAACATGAGCACAACAGCGACGATGAACAACGCCTGGCTCTCCCGTTCCTGTGCGAGTTGGGTAAGACTGGCGGCAACGCCGATAACCACCACCATCAGCACAATGAACACCCACTGCACAAGAAAGGATATGGTGCGGTTTTGTGCATAACGGCGCGTCCAGCGAACAATCGCCTGGGGATCGTTCTTTGCGCTTTTCGACTGCTTGCGAGTAGCCATGCATCAGCTCCCATCGTTGTTCTCTTCGGTCATGTTCAAGGCACAGACAAGCACACGCGATTATTGTTAACCTAGACATATCGCCCAATGCCTGATGCGCCTGCTCATTCCGCCCAAGCTCGTTAACCCGGCACAATGTGCAGGATAATAATACCACCCCGCGGAACATCATGCAATGCTTGTTTTCGCTTGCAGTACCGTAATCGTTACTTTCGCCGCCCGCGGCTTGTCAGCAGCGCGTACTTGACTTCATCTTATTCTTCGTATTCCAGTTCATACTCATCAATGTAAACCGTTTGTCCGGGCTGGGCGCCCATTCGCTTGAGCGCTTTGAAGATGCCCATTTTTTCGAGCCGCCGCTGCAAATGTCTCACTGCCTCCTCATTTTCAAAATCCGTCATGGCCACTGCCTGGCGCGGTTTGTCGCCCAGCACACGAAAGCCCGCACGGGTTTTCGTGATTTCAAAGGGTGGACGGAACGCATATTCCCGTTGCGGTTCAGGCATGTCCGATGCTTCCGCCGATGCATCACGGCGGTCGTCCTGTACACGCTTCCACAGTGCTTCCAACAACGGGCGCGTTCCTTCGCCGGTGGCCGCGGAGATAAGGTGCGCGGCTTCGGGCAATTGTGCGTCAAGCGCGTGATAACGCTCCCGGTTGTCCGGTATGTCAGCCTTGTTAAAGGCATACACCCGTGGCCGACGGGACAGTGCCTCGCTATACCGTTGCAGTTCCGTATCCAATATCCGCATGGTTTCCAGAGGCGTCTCGTCACCAAGATCAATCAGGAACAACAACACCCGCGTGCGTTCAATATGTCGCAGGAAGTCGTGCCCCAGGCCACGGCCTTCCGCGGCGCCCTCAATGATGCCGGGGATATCCGCCACCGTAAGGGTGCGATGATCCGAGAGCGACACAACCCCCAGATTCGGTGTGAGCGTGGTAAAGGGGTAGTCGCCTATTTTCGGTTTGGCGGCGCTGATAACGGACAATAACGTGGATTTACCTGCATTAGGCAATCCCACCAGCCCCACTTCCGCAATCAGTTTCAGTTCAAGCACAAACTCCCGCTCTTCGCCCGGCTCGCCTTTCTCGGCAAATCTGGGGGCGCGATTGGTGGAGGTGGCAAAACGGGCATTGCCGCGTCCGCCCCGTCCACCGCGTGCCGCCAACCATGTCTCGCCTTCTTCCGTGAGGTCCGCCAACACTTCGCCACTGCCGATATCGTGCACCACGGTTCCCACAGGCACTTCAATATAAGTATCCGCTCCCCTTTTACCATGCCGGTCTTTTCCCTGCCCGTGTGCACCGCGCTTGCCCACCCAATGGGCATGGTATCGCAGATCGAGCAAGGTAGACAGTTGTGTCCTCGCGACAAAATACACGTTGCCGCCATCGCCGCCGTCGCCGCCGTTGGGTCCGCCCAATGGCACACAGGCCTCCCGGCGGAAACTGCAACAGCCGTTGCCGCCGCCGCCGCTGGTTATTTTTATGCGCACTCTGTCTACAAACATGATATTGAACAGCCCTGTTCTTTCCGTCGGTTGGCACGCCATAAAAAAACACCCCCAATGCACATGCGCTTGAGGGTGTTGTTGTTATTGTGCCGGTGCGGGTATCTGCTTACTCCGCCGTGGCGGGGACGATGTCCACACATTTGCGTCCACGCTTAAAATAGCGGAACTTCACCACGCCATCCTTGAGAGCGAACAACGTGTAATCATTTCCAACGCCGCAATTCACCCCGGGATGCAGTTTTGTGCCGCGTTGCCGTACGATGATATTGCCTGCGCGCACTTGTTCACCTGCATACCGCTTTACACCCAGTCGTTGTGCATTGCTGTCGCGACCATTGCGCGAACTGCCGCCTGCTTTCTTATGAGCCATGTCCGTATCTCCTGTTATACTTTGATTTCTTGAACACGAATAAGGGTATAGGCCTGCCGATGCCCCATAAGGCGTTCGTACCCCTTTCTGCGTTTCTTTTTATAGACCCGGATTTTCTTGTTGCGACCGTGTGCCTCGACCTGCGCCACCACCCGTGCCGCCTGCAGCGCGTCGGGCGCAACCACCACGTCGGCATCATCAGTTATCACCATCTTTACGGCGTCAAACTCAATCCGATCGCCAACCGGGTTGTCCAGTTTCTCTACGCGGAGCAGCGTGTCTTTGCTCACCTTGTACTGCTTGCCGCCTGTTTCCAAAACTGCATACATGATAATAGTCTCCAGCGCTATGCCCGTCAAACGGGACGTTCGTATCTATCTATCGCGGGACGCGAACAATGCGACCGCTGCCGCCAGCTCCGCCACCGCGGAGAGGGACGCCATATAACTCGATTTCGGATTCCGCGGCGAAGGTTGATTCCGCGTCACCGTAGTCAACTCGCCAAACGGCCCTGTTGCATGTATTTCGTGTGTGTTGGTCGTTGCGGCCGGATCGGCCACCACACGAACACGCGTCTTTTCCGGTCCGAGACCGGCCAAACTTAACGCCGCAGCCACATTGACATTTGCCGGAAACGCCTTTACCGCGTCAGCGGCAGTACCGTCAAACACCGTCAAGGGCGCATCAATCGCTTCCACGTCTATCCCTTGCTCATGCAAATAGGGCGCACCCGCAAGGCCACGCGGCGGTTTCCGGGTTGTCAGCGTCACCGAATCCAATCCGGCCTGCATCGCGGCGCGTATGCCGTCGAGACCACAAATGGCCCCGGTGGGGATACGCACCTGAACGCCGTTGCGTTTTGCTTCCGCCAGCAAATCTTCTTGGTTCAGCAAACCGCCCACGCTCATGACAAGGCAATCGGTTTCATGGGCAATCGCCGTACGGACCACGTCGGGCACCGCCCCGGCAACGGCACACTCTATGACGTAATCAGCCGCAGCAACCGTCTCGATCAACGTGCCGATGACCGCATCCAATTGCTGTTCCTGTCGCAATCGTGTTGCCGCCTCCGGCACAACATCCGTCAACGCCACAACCGAAACAGGCATGGCTTGGTCACGGATCGCTATACAAATATCAGTTGCGATATTGCCACAACCGACAAGACCTATCTTCATTGTGGTCATGAGACCTCCAGAGAGTCCTTCTGTGAGATACACGGCTCACCACCATGGGCAACGCCGCAATGTCGGGGTAATCCTGTGGGAACGCTCACAGCCGGAAGCAGAATAATAGCAAACGTAAGAATGTAATGTCAAAATATCCGGGGGCGGAACTCATGGGCTTGCAGCCTCCCCCGTAAACGAGGAAAAGGAAGCGGGCCGGAAAACAAGGCCAGACCCGTTATTGGCGCGACTCCGGATCGAGCGGTTTTGACAAAGACGCCATCAATTCCGAGAATGCAGCGCTACGTTGTTCTTCTTCGCCATCTTGCTGCTTCTGCGTATCGTTGCCGGCGTCATCCTTTGCTTTGTTGGCCCCGGAAGCCTTCTCCGACGGTTTGGCCGTTTTTCGGCCAGCACTCTTTTTCTTGGCCGTAGACGTTTTCTTTGTGGTCTTCTTCTTTTTGGCGCTTGCCCGCTGTTTAGACGTTGACTTCTTTTTGGTCGCCGCCTTTTTCGGCGACGATTTTTGGGCGGCCTGTTTCTTCTTCGGCGCGGTTATCGGCGGGGCCGGTTCTTCGGTTTTCGCATCAGGCGTTTTGTCGGCGGCATCCTCAGCCGCATCTGCGGCGCGATCGCCGTCTTCCTGCTCCACCGCGTCGTCTTCTTCCGGCGCTTTCTCCTGCTCCACCGCGTCGTCTTCTTCCGGCGCCTCTTCCTCCTGCTCCTGTCCGCCCGTTTCCGTTGTTTGCTCCGGTGTTACGACCGACTCATCGCTATCCGGCGGCGGTGTTTCGACCACATCGGCATCAGTGGTTTCCTCCCCCTCCTCCTCCTCTTTGACATGGGCATAAGCAGTCCCGGCCAGAATTTTCGCGCGCTTTTCGTCTGAAATGGTGGTGGCGCCGAATCGTTCCGTTTCTTTCTTGATTGCGGCGCGAATAGGCGCCGGGTGCTCCTCCAACCAACGGAGAATGGGCTCAAACACCTCTTTGTCCGCCGCTTTGCTGAAGGCCAGATCGCAATGATTGTAATCAACCGCAAACCCCTGTTCCTCGGCGCATACCACCATCTTTTTATCCGCGACTTTGATACTCTCGAACCACCCCTTTGCCCGGTCAATATCTATGAACGGGTCCTGGGGGGCAAAAAAGGCGAGCAGCGGCACGGGAAAATCAACAATACGCGCCGGCACATCAAGACCGCCATTCAGTAATTTGTATTCCCTGCTTTTAATCCAGTGGCGCACCTGCCACATCAACATTGGCAGCGGATTTTCCAGCATATTAACGAAATCGCCCGCCGTCATGGAGTCCGGCAGGTTCTTGTGGTTGATTGGAAATACCCGCGACCCCAAGCGCAGGAATTTTACAATGGGCACAATACTTCGGATAACCGTACCCGCAAGGGCAGGACATTTTTCGCCAACCGCAATCACCCATGTAGGCGCCTTGCCTGCGGCATCTGAAAAATCAAGGGGCGACCCCAACGTTGTCCCCGAGGCTATTTCTTCGCCGCCACAGTGCAATGCGTAGGCGTACAACAACATACCGCCCATGGAATGCCCAACCCAATGCACTTTGGCGTAGTTGGTGTTTTTGAGGATGTGGGTAAGCACGGAAGGCAGGTCATCGCGGAAGAAATCTTCCATGCATACCTCGTCACGGGTACGCTCAAAAGGCGGCTCCGATGAACGGCTGCCACGAAGATCCACGGTCCAGCAATCATATCCCTTTTCGCGCAGATAATCCACCAAACTGCCGTTTTCAGGGCATGTGAAGTTATTCTGATTTGCGCCCATGCCGTGCACCAGCAGCACCGGCTCGCCCGTGGCGCGACTTTTGCGGTAGCGACACACGCGCAACAGCCAGAGATCATTGGTGCGGACGTAGTAAATTTCGTTGGTTCGGATTGATTCGGGATAAATGGACGTCAGCAGCAGTGTGTACAGCGCGATTAACAACGCAATCCCCACCACCACAATCACGGCCACCAGAATTCCAATCATTACACTATCCTCCTATCGCCGACGAGCACCTGCCGCCAACTGCCGGCTATTTCTTCGCACGCAACGCGGACATAATCTCTGTAGCAAGTTTACCACTAATGCCGGGGACGGCGGCAAGTTGTTCCGCCGTTGCATGACGCAGGCGCGAAACGGACCCAAAAGCCGCGAGCAACGCGCGGGCCCGTGCAGGCCCCACGCCGGGAATATCAAGCAGGGCACTGGACAATGTTGCCTTCTTGCGTTTCATGCGATGGTACGAAATGGCAAAGCGATGCGCCTCGTCACGAATGCGGGCAAGCAGCAGCACGCCGGACAGGTTTTGCGCGGGAACAATCGGGTTCATTCTGCCGGGAATGAAGAAGCGCTCTCCATCGGATTTGCCGCCTCCGGCGCGTGCTTTCGCAATCCCCGCACAAGGCAACGCGCCCAACCCCAGAGATTCCAAGACCGTCACGGCCACGCCCAAATGCCCTTTGCCCCCGTCAATAAGCGTTAAATCGGGCAAATCGTTTTCCGCTATGGCCCGTGTATACCGTCGCCGAAGCACTTCGCGCATGGCCTCATAATCGTCCTGTCCCTCTTTCCGCTTGATTTCATACCGGCGATAACGCTTTTTCGTCGGCCTGCCTTGTTCAAATACGACCATGGAGGCCACTGTTTTGTCGCCTTGTATGGTGGACACGTCAAAGCATTCTATCCGGTTCGGACTGTTGTCCAGCCGCAAAATATCGCGTACCGAGGCCAATGCATCTTCCAGCGCTTTCTCTTTGCCCTGCTGCTCCACAAATGCGCGTTGCGCGTTTTTGTTTGCCAGTGACACCAGTGTGCGCAGGGTGCCGCGTTGGGGATGTCGAATCGTCACGGCGCCGTCACGTTTCTCGCTCAACAGTTCATCCAGCGTTGCTTGCTCATCCACCGCAACAGGAACCACAACCTCCCTCGGTATAACTGGTGCAGTCGAGTAATACTGCAACAGGAACGAGCTGAACAGTTCCGGAAGCGGCGCTTCGGCATGATTAAAAAAGAAGGATTTGCCGCCGATCATGGCATTGTTGCGGTAATACAACACTTGGATGGCCATAAACCGGCCTTCGCGATGGAATCCGAACACATCTTTATCGCCTGCGCCACGCCCCACGACGGCACGTTGCGGCTCCACAGTAGCCAGCAAATCACGCAGGCGATCCCGCAGGACAGCGGCCTCCTCAAAACGCAGTTCACGCGCCAATGCTTTGATGCGTTGCCGCAAATCCCGCTCGAACTCGGCGTTGCGCCCTTCGAGCACCAACAGCGCCTGTTCCACCAGTCCGGCATAGGCCTGTGCCGACACCAAGCCCACGCACGGCGCCAGACACTGTTTCATTTGATGGTAAATACAGGGGCGCATACGGTTGTGCATGACATGGTCGGAGCATACGCGCAAAGGAATCAGGCGCTGCAATTGTCGCATGGTTTTTCGGGCCGCACGGGTATCGTGATACGGCCCGAAATACCGAGCGCCATCGTTCTTATGGCGACGAACAATGTTAAGCCGTGGAAAGGGTTCGCCCGGATGGAGGCGAATGCTGATATAGTTTTTGTCGTCGCGCAAGCGCACATTGTACCGGGGCTTGTGCGTTTTGATAAGACTGTTTTCAAGCAGCAGGGCCTCTTTTTCGCTCGTCACCACCAAGAACTCCACCTGCGCAACGCGACGCATCAAAAACTTGACACTGTATCTGCTGTCGGTTTCATTGATATAATTGCGCAGACGCGCCCGGAGATTACGGGCCTTGCCGATGTATAACACCTGACCCGCGGCATCCCGCATGATATAACAGCCCGGTTGCGTGGGCGCATCGCCTATGTCCAGCGCAGTGGGACGATGCCGGTGGCGGGTGGATGCGCCGCCCATGTTCTTGTTGTTATCACTCGTCATTGGCGGAGCGCCGGGTGTGTATGCACACGCAGCACATACAAAAAGAGGCGCTGCGCCTCTGAAGGAAATGCGCTGTTGTGACACGTGTTATTGTGATACCATGATACATGGGATCATTGTACCGCAAGACAACAGGATAACCCCAGATGAAAGTAAAGATAAAACAACCAGCCATTGTGCAGGCACCCGGCGAACCATCGCCGCAATCGCTGCGTTTTATCTTTAATTTGGGGCACCTGCTGTTGGTCACACTGTTGAGCACATGGATATTGTTATTCCATTTTTACGGCAAGCCCTATGACAATGCATTTATTGTCGCGGCATCACAACTGCTGGCCGGACGTGCCGGTGGCGTGGGTCTTGGATTGCGCCGCGGGTTTTCACCGGGGTTTATGCTTTTCCAAACCGTGATGGTGGATCTTATTCTGATGTTCTACGTGTACCCCATCTTTGTGCGCGGCTACCAGCATTTGACACTTGTGCCCGTGGTCGGCCCCTATCTCACCAACGTGCATAAAGTAGCGCTGAGCCATAAGAAACGCATGGCGCCTTATGGCGCACTTGGCCTGATGACATTTGTGATTTTCCCCTTCTGGAGCACCGGCTGTCTGGTGGGTTCCATTGTCGGCTATTTGATCGGACTGCCCACATGGTTGTCGCTGACCTCGGTAACCGTGGGCAACATCGTTGCCATTATGGCCTGGGTCACGCTCTATGACCGGATTAAGGAATGGAACGAGACTGTCGCCCTGATATTCCTTCTTGTTGTTTTCATAATGGCCGCTGCAGGCGTATTGTTTGCCCGCATTCGCCGCACGCAAAAACAGTCAACAACGGAAGACGGGGAAACAGGACAGCCTGATGTTGCCGGAACCGCCCCGCCGGCCACCGCGCCCAAAGCGCCCGCCGAAGAAAATACGCCCGGGGAAACCAACGCCAAGCCACAAGCCGACAAGAACTCAGCTGCCAACGGCGCCCAATCGCACCCTCCTCCTGCAGAAGACCAACCGTAAGGAAGGAATCCATTGACAACATCTGCGCAAACTCGAACGCCGGATTTTGAACAGTTTCTGCATGTGCTGCGCCGCGACAAACCGCCCACGCATCTGCCCTTTTATGAACATATTGCCAGCGGCGGTTTTACAAGCGAACGCACCGGAATTGACTGGACGCGCCTTGATTGGCAACAGCAGGACGCATGGCGCGTTTATACTGACTTCTGGCTGGACATGGGCTTTGACGGTGTGCCTATTGAGATTCCGCCGGAACTGCCCGTGGAGATTCATGAAGAACGCACCTCGCAAGTGTCGCAAGGCAGCGAAGCCTTTGTCTCCATTCGCACCATGGAGGACTTCGAGCGCTACCCCTGGCCTGATCCGGACACCGCCGTTGATCTTGGTCATTATGAGCGGGCGGCGGCGTGTCTGCCGGATGGCGCAAAACTGGTGGCGGGCGTTTGCGCCGGGCCGTATGAATGGGCCTCCCGTCTGCTGGGCGTGGAAGGCCTTTCCACAGCACTTTATTTGCAGCCGGAATTGGTGCGCGCCGTTTTTGACAAGATTGACGCCATACACACCACAGCGCTCCGCCAGATTGCGGCGATGGAGGCCGTGGGTGCATGCCGCCAGGGCGATGATTTGGGGTTCAAGACCTCTACATTTCTCTCGCCCGACCATCTTCGCCAATACGTATTTCCCATCTACAAGAAAATGACGACCATTGCACATCAAGCCGGCAAACCGTTCATCCTGCATTCCTGCGGCAACCTTGCCGAAGTCTACGAGGACCTTATTGAGGACTGCGGCATTGACGCCAAACACTCCTTCGAGGACGTTATTATGCCGGTCACGGCATTCAAAGAACAGTACGGCCATCGCGTCACACCATTGGGCGGCCTCGACGTGGACTTTATCTGCCGCGCAGATGAAGCGTCCTTGCGCCGCTACGTGCGGGAAACTGCCGAGATCTGTTTTGCCGACGGTTTTTGGGCGCTGGGCACCGGCAACTCACTTACAGACTATATGCCGGTGGCCAACTATCTGATCGTGCTGGATGAGGCAAGTAAGATAACCCCGTGACTGGTGACGGACGCCACCGCGGCACGCACACACGAACGCCTCCCCTCGGTTTACCAACTATTGGGAGTCAGGTGCGTCGCCGTTGTCGGTTGCTTCCTGCACTTCTTCGCTCTGGCGGCTCAACTCGTGAAAGTCCACCCGTTCAAACGACAGGCAGAGGATGCCGATAATCACAATGGGGATAAGATTGAACAGGTGGCCCGCAATGGCCATGGCCCGTGCGGCATCCATGTTAATGTTGGGTTCCGCCAGAATAAGCCCGCCAACAATGCCCGCATGAAAGGGCCCGATGAAGCCCGGCGGCCCCGGAATGCTAATGAAGACAGACAGCAGCGACAGAATTACAAACGGGGTGTACCACGGCACATGCAGGTTAAAGGCACGGAAGAAACAAAATTGGAGCAACGCGAAACTGCCCCATAACAGCAATGATACGGCAGTCGCTTTTGTAAGGTCCAGATACGACGTCAACACGTGCATCCCTTCGGTGAAGTGTTCGAAGAGGTTCCGGGCAAACGCGGCAAGCCGCTGCGATATGCGCCCCAGCACGACATCGGAAACCCGTAGGATAAACTCCCTCTGCGCCAGCAACAACAACATGGTTGCCACCACCGCCACCAAGGCGAGGGACACGCTGAACACTGCGGCGCGTATCATGCTCGCGGAGATGGGGCCTGCGTACAGGTTGCGCAAATCCGCCGGCAGGAATACATCTTGCGCCGGCCGGAACACCACCAGCGTTACCAAAAACACCACCAGCAAACCGAACAGGTCGGTCACACGGTCCACCGCCACAAACGCCATGGTTTTGCCGAACGGAATGTGTTGGGTTCTGCTGAGCGTCATCGCACGAACAACCTCCCCGGCACGCGCAGGCAGGACGAAGTTCGCCAGGAACCCAATCTGCGTGGCGCTGAACAGACGCCAAAAGGGCGTCGGCACAACGGGATTGACGATGTAGCCCCAGCGCCAGATGCGAATAAAAAAGCCTGTCAACACCACCAACAACCCCATCAGAAGCCAAAACGG
>SKQZ01000302.1 GCA_007118765.1 Candidatus Hydrogenedentota bacterium | reverse complement strand
GCGACAGTTTTATAAGCAAAATGGAGCGTATTGCAGGGTGTCGCCTGCGCCCCCTACCCGTAGGTCGTCCGCGTGGTTCAAAAAAGCCCAAAAAAGAAAGGGCGGAAGGATGATTATAGGCAACTGTCCCTATTTACCCCACACCATCGCCTTTGCGAGGCGGGCGTAAGTCCGACGCGGCAATCTGGGATGAGATTGCTTCGCTGCGCTCGCGATGACGATACGCTTTTACGCCTGAAGTACGCATGCTAAAAAGTGGATTGTTAGTCGTAGCCGCGGCACAGGACATTGTTGGTGCGTTTCAACAAGCATTCCTTATCGCGGTTTGCATTATTGCGAAGTCCTACAGTATACTTTCGCCATGCGTGAACGGGGCGTTACCCCCTGTTGACGCCCATAACACCCAGCCGGTGTAGCTCAGATGGTAGAGCAGCTGACTTGTAATCAGCAGGTCGGGGGTTCGATTCCCTTCGCCGGCTCCAGCTTAACACCACCCATAACCCCTGCAAACAGTGACCAAAACACCTGTTGCAGGGGTTGTTGTTTCGGTCAAGACGCTTTATGCCGGGCGTGCTTCGTGAACCGTGTTATAATCAATGGAGAGCATGCGGTGGCGTGGGATGATTAGGTGTCGGTGCGGCTGGCGTACAGTGAATGGGCTTGATCGGGCCGAAAGGATGGAGTGTTATGCGATATGTTGCCTTGGTAGTTGCCTTAGTAGTTTCCTTGGTAGTTGCCGTGGCGCTGGCCGCGAGGATGATCACCTTTGCGATGTACAGCGAAGCGCTGGCCATTGAGCATATGAAGGGCACCAGATCCGTTGCGCTCGATCCCCGTTACGAGGAATTTGTAACGCCGGGTCAGATTTACACACCCGACTATACACAGGAAATAAAAAGGCTGCGCGCGAGACTTGCCTGCAGGGAGGTGTTGCTGGGTCCGGACCATTTGGGGCTGGCGCCGGTCCTGTTACAATTGGCGCAGGCGGCGTATCAAAGAACACTGTTCGGTTTTAAGTATCGTTTGCGCACCGCTGAGGGGAGTTACCGGCGCGCATTGGCAATATACGAAAAGCATCTGCCGCCGGACGCCCCGGAACTGGCGGATATCCATCTCAGCTTGGGCAAGATGTACTGGCTTTCCCTGCGCCCGCTGTCGGCGATGAACCATCTGGATCAGGCGCTGGCACTACGCACGGCCCGTGAAGGCGATAACCATCCCTTGCTGCGCCCGATACTGCACGCCATGGCCACGATACACTGGCGGCGGAACAACCTTGAGGCCGCCAAAGCGCTGTATGTGCGAAGCTTGGAAATCGCCGAGGAAACCTATGGCGCCCACCACCCGGAAATCCTGAGACCGCTGCAAGGGTTGGCCTACATTTACAACCAGCAGAGGCGTTTTGCAGAAGTGGAAGTACTGTACCGGCGTATGTTTGAACTTGAGCCGGACCTGCTACGGGTTCAGGGCTTGGCCCGGGCCATTGCAGCGCAGGGTCGGTTCGAAGAAGCGGAAGCGTTGCTGCGTGAGGGTCTCGATTCAGCGTTCATCCTGCATGACGCCCACGCCGAATGCGCTGCTAGAGCGATCAAATGGCAGTTGGCGGAAATTGCCGAACGGGACGGCAGAGTGGAGGATGCCGAAGCCATCTACAACGAGGCCATTGAACAAGCGCTCAGCAAGGTGTCACAGGCTATGCTTGACAACGCCGTCTCGCGACTGGTCTTCATGTACTCCAAACTTGAGCGCGACGAGGACATTGATGTTCTGCGCCGCGAGATAAAAGCGCAGATTACCAGCTCACGTCCGGGGGCTTATCAAGATATGCTGCAGAGATTTGATAGCATATTTGAAGGGGCCCGTAGACGGGGACAACGGGCACGTGAACGGGAGGCGGCTGAGGCACAATCCGACAATACGTCCCCATGAGGGCCGCAAACGAAAACTGAAGGAAACGGGACGGGGCGCGTTGCTTTGCGGCATTTACAGCGGGGGCGCGGGAAAGGCGGCCGCTACGGAATCCAGCGCGGGGAAATGCGTACCCCAATCAACGGACACCACGATGCCGTCCAACAAGGTTGCAAGAATTGCTTTCGAACGGCGTTTGTGGCGTAGCGACGGCTGTTCCATGAAAAATATCGGATACTCGTCGCGCGAAGCCGTCTGCTGGCGGATGCCTCTGTCCAGCACAAAAAGGCGCGAGACGCCCGGACGCGCCCGGTGTAACGATTGCCCTTCGATGTTCAGGGTTTCGTTGTCCTTTGGCATTCCCGCGGCAATAAACAGTTCGAAGTCCGCCTCGGTCTCGAAAAGAAAGCCCGTATATACAATGCTTTGCGCCGCGATGCGATGCGCCTTGTCCCAGTCGGGCGGCTCGGCCTCCAATGCCGTGCGCAATTGACGCCGCAGCTGCTCGGCATTGGGCAGCAACGGGCTGACCAGTATGTCGGGGTCGGACAGGTATTCGGGGTACAGTTCACGCAAGTCAGGCACCCACACATCGGGGTCCGGCGCAGGTGGTGGAAAACGTGGATGCGACCTGCCTTCGGAATAGTGGCGCATCACTTCATACAACTCTTGCAACATGATTACGGGCAGGTAATTTTCCCGTGCGGTCCGATAGTTCACCAGACCGACCGCCCCCGCGACAGCGGCAACGCACAACGCAACCACTGTACCCATCGCCGCGGTCTTCACACAGAGACTGCGCACCCGACCGGGACGCGCTGCCCTTTCCTCAGGCTCAATCGTGTCGTTATCCATACCATCATCTCCCGGGTGCATGGGCGCGTATGTGCGCCGCACCACAGCCTCTATATAGTTTAACACAGTCACCGTTCGACTCGTCCCCAAAATCCATATTCGGGGATGCACACGCCCTTGAAGCTCTACTTCCTCATACCGCACATCACCTGCCAATACCACACCTTGTGACCGTGTCTGCATAGTGGAACGTTGCGACCTATCGGGCGCCCAAAACGGGAATTTGGGAACCAGTCTGGAAGGTAGGTGCGCCTTGAAAATAATCGTCTTTGCCCGGAGAGCGACAGCCCGACACCGCAATATATCAACCGTCATTGCGAGTCTCCACCACCTGCGGCGGCGATTCACTTAATGAAGGTCGCACCACAGCAAAACAATCGTCTTTGCGAGTCTCCACCACCTGCGGTGGCGATTCACTTAATGACGATCTGTTCACAGCGAGGTGTCATTAGTCAATAGTATTGTAGCGCAGGC
>SKQZ01000460.1 GCA_007118765.1 Candidatus Hydrogenedentota bacterium | reverse complement strand
GAATCTTACACCATATCAGGCACTTTGCTTGCCCGCCGACTTCGACGTGTACTAACACGCTGTCAGCCGGCGGCCTGGGCAAAACACCTGCTCTGGCGCAATCTTCACAGGCTCACGGCGAAACCTGATGAAATATCCGGGTTAACAGCCAGTTGCCGTACCATAAGGGAAAACGGTTGCACCTCAAGTCGCCGTCCTGATACCATTGTAGATGGTGTCGCACGGTACTGCGGCCGGGCAAAGTGAATTTCTTTTATCTTGCCATGCAGGGAGCAAATGGGGGACGGATTCAAGTCATATTCTTGTTTGGAGAGCGTTCATGAAAATTGCAATCGTCGGTGCAGGCTATCAAGGGCTGGTGACGGGCACCTGTTTCGCTGAAAATGGTCATCAGGTGATGTGTGTGGATCGGGATGCGGCGCGTATTGCCTTGCTGAATGAGGGAAAAATCCCGCTGCATGAACCGGGTCTTGAAGAACTGGTGGCCCGCAACCGCGAAGAAGAGCGGCTTCACTTTTCCACCGAACTGGACCATGCTGTTGCCGAAAGTCTTATGGTGTTCTTATGTGTGGGTACCCTTGCCGACGAGGCGGGCTGTGCCGATATATCAGGCGTGCTGGAGGCTGTTCGCCAGATTGCGCAAACGATGGACGGATACCGTATTCTTGTCAACAAGACGACCTGTCCGCCGGGCGCCGCTGAAAAGATGCTGGAGATTCTTCAGACGCATGCCGCGCACCCGTGCGACGTGGTCGTTAATCCCGACTTTATGAAAGAAGGGACGGCGGTGGATGATTTTCTGCGTCCGGACCGCGTGGTGGTGGGGTGTGAAGATATTCGTGTCCGCGAAATCATGAAAGAACTATACAGTCCGTTTTTGCGCACCGGCAAGCCGTTTATTGTTATGAGCCCTCGCAGCGCGGAAATGGCCAAGTATGCCACCAACGTGATGCTCGCCGCCCGCATCTCGCTGATGAATCAGTTGGCCGATATATGCGAAGCGTACGCGTGTGATATTGCCGAGGTGCGCGAAGCCGTGGCAACTGATTATCGAATTGGCCCCACATTCCTGTTTCCGGGGGTGGGTTTTGGTGGCGCCGGGTTGCCCCGTGACTTGGCCACTTGTGAGGGGCTGGCCCGTGAAGCCGGTATCGAAAGCGATTTGATTGCGGCTGTGCGGCGCGTTAATGAACGACGCAGAGAGCAGTTCTTGAAGCGGATATGTGACTACTATGATGCGGCAATCACCGGCAAGCGGTTGGCTGTATGGGGCGCCAGTTTTAAGGCGCGCACCGATGATTTGCGCGGCGGACCCGGTATCTTTGTCATTGACGGACTGTGTGCCGCCGGCGCGGACGTGGTGGTATATGACCCGGTGGCCGGCACTAAGCTGAAAGAGCGGTACGGCGACAGAATCCGTATTGCCGCCAAGTATTACGAAGCGCTCGAAGAGGCAGACGGCCTTGTCATCCTGACGGAATGGAACGAGTTTCGGCGCCCTGATTATGAACGGATGGGCGCCCTTATGCGCGAGAAAGTGATTTTTGACGGGCGCAATCTGTACACGCCCGACGTAATGGCCGCGCAGGGGTTTCATTATGTCAGTATTGGTCGCAAAACGATGATGCCGTCCGACCGGCCGGGAGAATCCCAATGAAGATCAGTTCGAAGCATGTGGGCGCAACGTGCAAACCGCTGGAAGTAAATGTGACCGCACGGGATTGTATGAACTACGCCGCTTCCATTGGCGATGATAATCCGCTGTATCTTAATGACGCCGCCGACAGTGGAATCGTCGCCCCGCCCATGCTTGCCGTCGCGTTGACATGGCGCATATCCGAACGTTTTCTTGAATTCTGGGGTCATGCTGATTTTCCGTATGAGGCACTGGCCCGTCAGGTGCATTATAGTGAACATCTGCGCTGGGAGCGGCCTATTCGCCCCGGCGACCGACTGCGCATCGAAGGCGAGGTGGCCGCCATTCTGCCGCATCGTGCCGGAACGCATCTCATTATTGCCTATACCGCCTATGACGCAAAAGATGCGGCGGTATTTGTTGAGCATATCGGCGGTTTACTGCGTGGTGTTGCATGTGCTGATGATGGACGTGGCACAAGCCATGTGGAGGCGCTTCCCCAAGTGCAGGAGGGCGCCGCCTGTTGGCGGCGTGATCTGCATATCTCCAAACTGGCGCCCTATGTTTATGACGGTTGCGCCAATGTGCATTTTCCGATTCATACTTCCCCTGCATTTGCCAAGAGCGTGGGACTGCCGGGTATAATCTTTCAGGGTACGGGCACGCTGGCGTTGGCGGTGCGAGAGATTACCGCAACGGAAGCGGACAATAACCCGTGCCGCATTGGCGCCGTGGGCGCCCGATTTACCGGCATGGTCAAGCCGGACAGTAATATAACGGTATGTTTGCTGGCAAAAGAGAAAATAGACGGCGGCCACCAATGTCGTTTTGAAGTATTGAATCCAAACGGCAAGCCGGCGGTAAGCGACGGTTGTGTCGAAATACGGGACGAATAACCTGTTCCGTGTCTTGTATATAACGGTACTTCAAGGAATAGAATAAGGGCTGTACGATGTATTCTGATGAATGTGTCCGTACGTAAACCCAAACAGGAACATGTGATTTCCCGTTCTATGGTGGCGGGTTGTCGCAATACTGCGGGATACCCGTGTCGGGACAAGTTTTATGGAGTCAACCGGTCAGTTTTTATGGGAATACGTTGCAAAGTGGGCGGCTGAAAAGCCGGATGCCGAAGCAATTGTTTTTGGTGACACCCGTATCACGTGGGCGCAACTGGATGATGCGGTAAATCGTACGGCACGGGCTTTTCTTGAAGCGGGCGTGGAGAAAGGGGATTGTATTGCCATGATTTCCATGGCGCGCCCCGAGTTCTTAATCGCTTTTATGGCCGCCGCCAAAGTCTCGGCAATTTGGACAGGATTATCCCCGCGCTTTTCCGTGGGGGAAATGGGGCGCATACTGCGCGATTGTCGGCCTTCCATCTTAATCACGTTGGACCGTTACGAAGACGCCAACTTGACGGAAAGGGCGCTGACCTTCAGCTTCGGCCTGTCTTCCATTCGCGAGATTCTCGTCATAGGCAAAGAGGTTTCCGGGACCGTGGCGTTTGATGCGTTTATTGACAGCCCGCGTGCCGATTGGGATACTGCCCTTGTGGAACGGATTGCTGATGCCGACCCGGAAGATGAGGTGTTGTTAATGTAT
>SKQZ01000148.1 GCA_007118765.1 Candidatus Hydrogenedentota bacterium | reverse complement strand
CCTTTCGACCGCAAACGCTGTAATACAGGTTGCTGTGACAACCGCGACAACTACTGTCACAATACTGGTCCTCTTCTGCTTGTGCGCCATTATTCTTGGCCTCCTCGTATCATCGCCATACGATAGTAACGTGTTTATTATTCTCCAGCGTAACAGCAAAAAGATACAATGCTCACTATAAGTATATCTTAAGAAGAATAAAAGATCAACCGTATTATCTCGTGTGATTCTTCTGGGAGTAAGCAAAATAAGATAGTAAGAAATAAGATCCGTGCAGGCCGGCGGCCTGCGCAAAACACCTGCTCTGGCGCAATCTTCACAGGCTCACGACGAAACCTGATGAAATATCCGGGCTAGTGGCTTCCGTCTTTATCCTCATCGATCACCTCGCGTACTTTTTGGAGGAGACTTCTGGCCATGAACGGTTTTTGCAGGAAGTGAATACCCTCTTCCAGAAGTCCCTGTTGCGCAATGGCATCGGCGGTATAGCCGGACATAAACAAGACGCGTATATTCGGGCAGCGTGATACGATGCGTTCGCGCAACTCATTCCCATTCATGCCGGGCATGACAACGTCACTGATCAGGATATCAATGGGTTGTTCGTGCCGCTCAAAGATTTCCAGCGCTTCTGCCGGTGACAATGCCGTTGTTACGGTGTAGCCATTTTTCGTAAGGACGGCTTTGGCCAGATTAAGAATGGCCGGTTCATCTTCCACCAGCAAAACTGCTTCCGTTCCGCCGGAAGCCTTGCGCGGGGCCTGTGCCTGTTCGGTTGTGCTTTTGGGCGCGGTTTCAGAGCGTGGCAGGAATATGTCGAAGGCCGTGCCTTTTCCGGGGGCGCTGTGGACATCAATGAACCCGCCGTTTTGCGTTACAATGCCGTAGATGGTCGCCAAACCCAGTCCGGTGCCTTTGGTCAAGCCTTTTGTAGTAAAGAAAGGCTCAAAGATATGATCGCGCACATAAGCATCCATGCCGATGCCCGTGTCACTAACGGTTAACTTCACATAGTCGCCCGGGGCATAATTAGGGTGTTGTGTTTGGTGGGTTTCGTCCAGTGTGACATTGGCGGTTTCAACGGTGAGGCGTCCACTTCCATCAATGGCATCACGCGCATTCACCGCGAGGTTTGCCAGTATTTGGTCCAATTGCGACGGGTCTATTTTCACCGGCCACAGGGGATGCCCCGGCTTCCATACCAAGTCTATATCCTCGCCGATAAGTCGTTGCAGCATGCGGTGCATATTGGACAATGCTTCGTTTAACTGCAATGGCACCGGGCTGACCGTCTGCTTGCGTGCAAAGGCCAGCAATTGTCGCGTAAGATTGGCGCTGCGCTGTGCGGCATCCAGTATCTGCTTGAGATCGTTTTGGATGGCGTTGTCGGCGTCCGCATGTTGCATGGCCATTTCAGCGTGACCAAGGATAACATTGAGCATGTTATTAAAGTCGTGGGCGACGCCGCCTGCCAACCGTCCGACGGACTCCATCTTTTGTGCATGCAAGAACTGTTCCTCAAGCAACTTGCGTTCGGTAATGTTGACAAATACCCAGTGGCTGTTAAGGTTGTCATCCTTGGGATCATGGCTGACCCGGCCCTCAAAAGAAGCGTGTACCTGACTGTTGTCCTTTGCAGTTAACGCAAGTTGAAGGCCGTGACACTCGCCGGTGGTCTTCATTTTCTCAAAGGCTTCCTGGAACAGGACGGGCCCGTCGTCGGCAAGAAAGTTTACAAAATAGGAACCCATGAGCGCCTCACGTGTATAGCCGAGTGTTTGCAGCCAGGCATCGTTAACTGCAAGAATACGGCCTTCCGCATCAAGGGCATGGTACGGCACGGGCGCTTGTTCGTAAAACAAGCGGAACCGCGCTTCGCTTTCCCGAAGCGCGTCTTCCGCCATCCTGCGTGCCGTGATATTGATGTGCGCCAATACCGCCCCGCCAGTGTCACTGTCAAGCGCCGTGGCGAACAACAGGAACCAGCGTTTTTCGTCCGGCGCGTGGCACGGATATTCAATGGAGAAGAACGGAAACTTTTTGTCCAGCAATCCCTCAATTCCTGCCAACGTCTCCACGGCATATTCTGCATTCTCTGCGATTGTCTTGCGCACAGTACTACAATAGTTGACACCAATGCCGGTTGTATTCTTGTCCGACGGCGCATTGTTTTCCGCGGCAAAGGATTCCCATGCCTGATTCACGGCAATAATGTCGCCGTTGGCGTCTATAACACAGATGTTGGCGGCAATGCCGTCAAGGATGGCCCTTGCAAATGATTCACGTTCCTGAAGGGCTTTTTGTGCTTCCTGTTCTTTGGTTCGGTCGCGAAATACGAGCACCACGCCCACAACGGCGCCGCGTTCGTCACGGACAGGTGCGACAGAGTCGGCAATCGGCCGTTCGGCGCCATCCCTGCTGATTAAGATGGCATTGTCTTCCAAATCACCGATGTCGCCTTTAAGCAATACCTGTTCCGCCGGGTTCCGGAGTTCCGCGCGGGTTGTGGCGTCAACAATTCGAAACACCGTGTCCAACGGCTTGCCCACGGCATCCTTTTCATTCCAGCCGGTCAACCGCTCCGCAACAGGGTTCATGCGTGTCACCTGACAGACCCTGTCGGTGGCGATGACACCGTCGCCAATGCCGTAGAGGGTCGCCCGTATTTCCCCCTGCGCCGCGCGATGGGCACGTTCCGACCGATATAAAGATTTATAGAGATTTTTGCGTTGTTGTGCGTTTAACATGAGCGCCATGAACGCAGTCAACAGTATTGCCAACAGGGTAATCAACACGATCATGCGTCCCCGTTGATGTGCCTCCGCCATGACCTCGGCCATATCAATTTTTGCAATCATATACCACGGCGAATCGGGGATGGAACGAATGTCGGCAAGCACGTGCTTCCCCCGGTAGTCCTGTCCTTGGTATAGTCCCCGGCGATCCAGCACCGCTTGCACCACCGGACGGTCGGTATCCGATAAAGGGAACTGCAAGGTTAGCGGGTCATCATCGGTGTGACGCAAGGGGCTCAGGTAACGCACGGCACCGTCTGTTGCGCGTACAAGAAATGTTTCGGCGGAGGGACTGGGTGTCGGCCACGTTTGGAGCAAGGGATAGAGATGGTCCAATAAATCCACCCGCAAAATAAACAGCGCGATGACATCCCCTGAGATATCCGTAACAGGTGTTGCCACATCCAGAAATATCGTATCGTGAATGGGGCAATATGTCATGTCGCCGAGCAAGGT
>SKQZ01000090.1 GCA_007118765.1 Candidatus Hydrogenedentota bacterium | reverse complement strand
TTGCTTGCCCGCCGACTTCGACGTGTACTAACACGCTGTCAGCCGGCGGCCTGCGCAAAACACCTGCTCTGGCACAATCTTCACAGGCTCACGACGAAACCTGATGAAATATCCGGGCTAGCGACTAGAACAAGTCCTGTTGTTAATCTGGAGATATCGCTATGAACAAGTTCCTACCTGTATTCGCCGCGGCGGCGGTCCTTCTCGCGGGATGTATGGCCGGACAATATGGAACAGGCCATATAACGCCTGAAGACACAATCGCCCTGCAGTTGGAATCATGGCGCACGGCCATGCAAAGCCAGGATGTGGATGCGATAATGGCCTGCTTTTCCGACAGGTTTGAGCATCACAGTTTACACAACAAAGAGGCGATGCGTTCGTTTATCACGCAGGCCATTGAACAGGGACAACTGGACGGTTTAACAATAGATTTTGAAGATGCGCGCATCAAGGCGGACAGTGACGTGGGATCGGTTTATCCTGTTGAACTGACCGGAAACTTCGGCGCCATGCGCATGGAGCTCATCGTCAGACGCACAAACGGAGCATGGCTGATTACGGGGCTGGATGCGCCGGAATTATAAATGGACATGAGTATTGTATTTGAGTGAAGAACACAAAGGCCGATATGTGGGATTGCATGTCGGTCTTTTATTGTGTTGCGACCACAAAAAAAGGAACATAAGATACGCATGGCTATGGACGCAGTGATTGAACAGTTGCGCACACAAGAACCCGTATTCAAAAACATGCTTGCCGAAATGCTGAGCATACCCAGCGTGTCCACATTGCCGGAACACAAGCCCGATATGGAGCGTATGGCGGACTGGCTCGCGCATCGTATGCAGGAAGCGGGTCTGGAGCATGTTGCCGTGATGCCCTCCGATGGCAATCCCATGGTCTATGGCGACTGGCTTCATGCGCCCGGCAAACCGACGGTGTTGGTTTACGGCCATTATGATGTGCAACCTGCCGACCCGCTGGACGAGTGGATATCGCCGCCTTTTGAACCGCGTTTCGACGGCGACTATGTATACGCACGGGGCGCATCGGATATGAAAGGTCAGGTGTTTGCCCAGCTGATGGCTACACAGGCACTGTTGGCAAACAAGGACTGCCCCGTAAACCTGAAATATCTGATTGAAGGCGACGAAGAAATCGGGTCGCCTACGCTCGAAGCCTTTCTGCAGCAACACAAGGAGTTGTTGGCCTGCGACGTGGTTTTGAACTGTGACACCAACATTCATGCGCCCGACAGCCCCTCCATCTCCTATGCACTGCGCGGACTGGCTTACTTTGAGTTTGAGGTCACCGTGCCGAAACAAGACCTGCATAGCGGCGCTTTCGGCGGATCAATCCGCAACCCCATTCATGTGGTATGCGAGTTGATCGCGGGTATGCACGACACCGAAGGACACATCATGCTGCCCGGCTTTTACGACACTGTACGGGCCATGGACGATGAAGAACGGGCACTGCTCAAACAAACGCCTTATTCGGATGATGAATGGCTTGCGTTATCCGGGGCGCCCGGCCTGTTTGGCGAGACTGGCTACAGCACTCTCGAACGCATAGGCGCGCGCCCGTCCCTTGACATCAACGGTATCTGGGGCGGCTTTCAGGGCGCCGGCGCGAAAACGGTATTGCCCGCCCGGGCAGGCGCGAAACTATCCATGCGACTTGTGCCCGACCAGAAACTGGCCGACGTTGCGGCGCAGCTGCGACAGTACTTTGAGGAGAATGCGCCGCCGGAATGCCGCTGGGAACTGCGTACGTTGTCGCTGGGACCGGGCGCCGTGATGGACCGCAAGTCTCCCTATATGCAGGCGGCCGTGGAAGCGCTCGCCACAGTGTTTGGCAAAGCCCCTTTCTTCCGACGCCAGGGGGTCAGCGTGCCGGTGGTGGGCATGATACAGGAACTGCTTGGGGTGGATTCCATCATGCTGGGCTTCGGCTTGCCGGACGACAATATTCACGGCCCGAACGAACGTCAGTCTTTGCCACTGCTTTTCAAAGGCATGGAAACGTACGCCCGGTTTTTGGCGGCTCTGGACGCCGCCAACTGACATGGTGTGACAAGCATGAAAAAAGAACGGCTCGATATTCTGGTGCAACAGCGCTTTGGCGTTTCACGCAGCAAGGCGCAGGGGCTTATTCAAACAGGCCATGTGTGCAACCCGGACGGCGACGCAATGACCAAGCCGGGCGCACGATTCGATGCCGACACGCCGTTACAACTCAAGGACGGCCCTCGCTTTGTGAGCCGCGGCGGCGAAAAACTGGCCCACGCCTTCAACGTGTTCCAACTGGATGTGAACGGCCGCACCGTGATTGATGCAGGCGCGTCCACCGGCGGTTTTACGGATTGCCTGTTGCAACACGGCGCCGCACGGGTGTATGCCGTGGATGTGGGTTATGGACAACTCGCATGGGAATTGCGGCAGAACCCCCGCGTGGTGGTGATGGAACGTTGCAATATACGGTCGTTGACGCCGGGCGAACTGGATACGCGCCCCGACTTTTTCACCGCAGATTGCTCTTTTATCTCGTTGCGGCTGGTGTTGCCGCCTTTGTTGCAACTGCTCGGCGATGCGCCCGAAGGGGTGGCGCTTATCAAGCCGCAGTTTGAAGCAGGCCGAGAGCATGTATGCCGCGGCGGTGTGGTCCGCGACCCCAACATACGCGCAGCGGTGATTCGCGACGTGGCGGCCACGGCGATGGAACTCGGCTTCAGGCAGATGGCCGTTACCCCCTCCCCACTGCTCGGCCCGGCGGGCAATTACGAGTTTCTTGCCCACCTGCGCGCATATCAGTCATAGCGCATCCCCGGACGCCGCGTGTGTGCGCAACGCCTCAAGGGCCTCCTGAAAATCCGCGGGCAATGGCGAGTAAAAGCGCAGACGCTCACCGCTCACAGGGTGTTCAAAACCAAGATGTTCCGCATGCAATGCCTGTCCCCGCAGCCGACGCAAAACTTCCTTGGTTACTCTTGTGATGGGCCAGTTCCGGTATTGGGTCTCCCCGTAAACCGGATCGCCGAGCACAGGGTGTCCGGCAAAACGCAGGTGAACACGTATTTGATGTGTACGGCCGGTCTCCAGCTGCAAAGCCACGAGGCACGCAACGCCAAAACGTTCGCGCGTTTCAAAATGGGTAATGGCATCTTTGGCGCGCACAGCCGTCACCGCCATGCGGGACGGATCGCTGAGGCTGCGTCCCATGCCGGCGTTGATACAACCGTATTGCTCTT
>SKQZ01000229.1 GCA_007118765.1 Candidatus Hydrogenedentota bacterium | reverse complement strand
TGGAACCACAGCTTCTTCTGGCAGTGTTTGTCCCCTTCGGGCGGCGGCGCTCCGTCCGGCGACCTGAGCGCCCGCATTGACCGTGATTTCGGTTCTTTCGAAGAGTTCAAGGAGCAGTTTTCAACAGCGGCGGCGAAATTGTTCGGTTCCGGTTGGGCATGGCTGGCCGCCGATCCGTCCGGCAAACTGGTGATTATGCCCCTTGGCAATGCCGATACACCGCTGAAGCACGGCAACGAGCCGCTGATGACGCTGGACGTATGGGAACACGCGTACTATATTGATTACCGTAACCTGCGACCAAAGTTCATCGAAGCGTTTTGGGATGCGGTAAACTGGGAGTTTGTTGCAGGCAATCTCACCAGTCCTTTTCAGGCGTAAACACACCCCCAAAAGACGCGGTGGCGGCATCCGCCAACACCGCCGTGGCTTTCATATAGGCCGGCATCCCCCGGCGCCGGTTGTCGGGGGATGGCGGCACATTGTTTACCGACACGCGTATCGTGCGCGTCCCGGCACGAATAAGCAGGTGATAACCGCCTTATGTCCAAGAACAAGAAAAAACTGTCTGTCAAGGTTTGCACCGGCTCCCATTGTGTGGAGCGCAAGGGCAAAAAAGTGGCCAAGCGTCTTGAGCAGGAAATTGCGGAGGCGGGCCTGGACAGCAAACTGAGCATAAAGAAGTGCGATTGCCTGGGCAAATGCAAGCATGGCCCGCTTATTCGTTTCCCGCAGGGGCGCCTCACCTTTGAAAACATCAAGCCCAAAGAAGTCGCCGCGGTGGTGGGCCAGATAAGTTCCGTTTTGGAGAAGGCGGAATAGGCCGCCCATACGCCTGTGAACCCGGGGAGACCACATGGTATACTGTGGGGGTGTATGGAAGATATTCGAAGGAAACGATGTGCCAAAAAACTTAATGAGCAGTTACGTGAAGCGCGTCGCGCTGCCGCCGGGTACGCCGGCTCATTGGGGCGAACACACCGCAAAGGACGTCATGATGTCCTTGGTCATTTAGAACCTCAAGGATCAAGCACGATATGAACCGGCCAGACGGCTGTTCAGTGGCCAACCGGGAGATTTCAATGGAATCATTAACACCCGCGGAAATTGTCCGCGAATTGGACAAGCATATTATTGGTCAGGACAAGGCCAAACGCAAAGTAGCCGTTGCACTGCGCAACCGGTGGCGACGCCTCCAGTTGACGGATGATCTGCGCGAGGAAATCATCCCGAAGAACATCATCATGATCGGCTCTACGGGCGTGGGTAAAACCGAGATCGCACGGCGGCTGGCGAAACTTGTGGACGCGCCCTTTGTAAAGGTTGAGGCAAGCAAGTTTACCGAGGTCGGATACGTGGGACGCGATTGCGAATCTATGATTCGCGAGCTCACCGAGGCGGCGGTAAAAATGGCGCGCGAAGAATTACGGCTGGAATGCGAAGAAAAGGCTCGACGCCAAGTGGAGAAGCGTCTGCTCGACTTGTTGTTGCCGCCCCGCAAACCGCCGGAGCGCCGTTCGGAGTACAAGCCCATGGATCCGGCCGGGGGCGATGAGCCGCAGGTTGAACCGGGACTGGCGGCGGAGAAGAAAGCGCGCGAACTCATTGCCCGAAAACTGGCAGATGGCGAACTCGAAGACCGTGAAGTGGAGCTGACCATTTCGGAGTCCAATCAGAACGCCATGCTTCAGGTGTTCGCCGCCAGCGGCATGGAGGAGATGGGACTGAATCTGCAGGATATGTTCGGGCAGATGACGCCGAAACAACACAAACACAAGAAGGTTACCGTGGCGGAAGCACGGGAAATTTTGTTGCAGGAGGCTTTTCAGGAATTGATTGACATGGATTTGGCGGCACGCCGCGCCATAGACCGTGTCGAGAATGCGGGCATTGTGTTTCTTGATGAAATTGACAAGATTGCAGGCCGGGGCGGGTACAGCGGCCACGGCCCCGATGTTTCCCGCGAAGGGGTACAGCGGGACATCCTGCCCATTGTCGAAGGCAGCACGGTCATCACCAAATATGGTTCCGTGCGCACCGACCATATCTTGTTTATTGCTTCGGGCGCGTTTCACAATGCAAATGTCGCCGACCTGATACCGGAACTACAGGGACGCTTCCCCATCCGCGTGGAATTGGACAGTCTGCGGCGGGAAGATTTTGTTCGCATACTGACGGAAACGGAGTGTTCGCTTGTAAAACAATATCAGGCACTGCTGTCCACCGAAGGCGTTTCACTCACCTTTGAACCTGAAGCCATCGAAAAACTCGCTGAAATCTGTGAGCGGGTAAATGTGGAGTCCGAGGACATCGGAGCGCGACGCCTGCACACCATCCTGGAATACCTGCTGGAGGAATGGGCCTTCACCGCATCCGAGCGTCGCGGGGAAGATGCCTGTATTACGGTGGGGTTTGTGGAGTCACAACTGGCCGATGCGGTCGAAAAACAAGACCTGAACCGATACGTGCTCTGATAGACGCGGGTGGGTTGTTATGATTCGCTTTGTTACCATGGAAAAGGCGGGCCTTGCTGTGGCGGCAATGTCTGATAAGACGGATGGCAACTGCGGCGACGCGAACGCGCGCGAATCTTTTTTGGAACGCCTTGATATCCGCCCTGAACAATTGGTTCGGTTGCGTCAGGTACACGGGGTGCGGGTGTTGGATGCCGATGATGTGGAACCCAATGCCGCCACGCCGCCGGAAGCGGACGGCATAATAACCACGCGCCGGAACATCGCGTTGGGCATTGGGGTTGCAGATTGCGCCCCCGTACTGTTGTATCACCCCGCCCCCCCGGCCGTAGCCGTGTTGCACGCGGGACGGGAAGGTACGCGGCACAACATTGCGGCGGCAGGCGTCCGCGCCCTGTGCACCATTCCCGAGGTACAACCCGCGGGACTGCTGGCGCTGGTTGGCCCCTGCGCGGGCGCATGTTGTTATGAAGTGTCGGCGGACATGGCGGCTGACTGGACAGCGGCAGGACTGCCGACCACCGGAAGACACCTTGACATAAGCGGCGCCATTTGCGCACAACTTGAATATGCAGGCGTAATCAGGCACAATATACGGGTTGTGCCCCACTGCACTGTTTGTGGCGGCGGTTTTTACAGTTATCGTGCCGACAAAACGTCGGATCGAAATTTGGTGGTAGTAATGCTATAAACCAACGAGATAACGCTGAATGCAACAGTGACCGTTTTGTGTGACCGAAGCATAAAACGGAACGGCACTATGTTGCGCCGACGACACGTAATGTGCTATAGTCGGCGTTGTATATAGCGGCCGTAGAAAAGTGGGTCTCGACCCACTTTTTTTGTTTTTGTTTGCAACGAGAAAAAGGTGTAAAACGAACATGGAAACGGCTGCCCTGATTCGCCAGGCATGGCATATCCTGGAGCCTGATCTGCGGGATATTGGCTATGAATTGGTTGAAGTCGAGCTCGGCCGCCAAGGCGGCGCCGCCGTGTTGCGCGTATATATAGACAAAGAAGACGGCGGCATATCGCTGGATGACTGTACGCGGGCCACGCATGTGTTAAGTCCGCTGCTGGATACGACCGATTTTATCAATGAGCGGTACATGCTGGAAATATCGTCGCCCGGTTGGAACCGACCCGTACGCAAGCCGGCGCATTTCAAGCGGTATGTGGGCGAAACGTTTCGCGTAACGACCCATGCGCCCGTGGAAGGGCGCAGCAAGATCAAAGGCGTGTTGACCGGAGTGGAAACGGATATGATATGTCTGGATGTATCCGGCACTGAAACGAAGGTGCATCTGGACAATATAAAGAAGGCGCGACTGGAGCGCTAAAAGCCATGTTGGTTTGAGGAGATTTGGCTTGGCTGACAACTTAAAAATGATTTTACAGCAACTCGAAGCGGAGAAAAGCGTTGACCGGGATACGTTGGTCGAGGCTATTCGCAGCGCTATCGAGACGGCAGCCCGCAAGCCTTTGAGCAACAAAGCCGCCCATGTGTCCGTTGAAGTAGACCCGAAAACACTGGCGTTCAATGTGTTTGAAATACGGCTTGTCGTCGAGAAGGTCACTGATCCCGCGGAGGAGATTTCGCTGGAAGATGCGCTGAAATTGAATCCCGACGTTGTGGTGGGCAACCGGTTGAAAGTGCCGGCGCAACCGGCCAATTTCGGGCGTATCGCCGCGCAAACGGCGCGCCAGGTGATTATTCAAAAGATTAAGGATGCCGAACGGGACCGCATCTTTGAAGAATTCAAGCAACGCGAAGGCGATGTCGTTACCGGCGCGGTAAAACGGATAAGCCACGGCAATCTCATTGTTTCGATAGGCCAGGTGGAGGCGGTGGTGCCCGTGCGCGAGCAATCGCCCCGGGAACGATACAAAATTGGCGACAGAATCCGCGCCATCCTTGTTGAGGTAGACCGGTCGCCCCGGGGCCCGCAGGTGGTGCTGTCGCGGACATCCTCAGAATTGGTGCGCGTCTTGTTTGAAATGGAAGTGCCCGAGATATACGACGGCACCGTGCTCATCAAAGCCGTCGCGCGCGACCCCGGCAGCCGCACCAAGGTGGCGGTGGCATCCGCCGATCCCCATGTGGATGCCGTGGGCGCCTGTGTCGGATTGAAGGGTGCGCGTGTCCGTGCCGTGGTGGAAGAACTGAACGGCGAGAAGATAGACATTATCCGGTGGAGCGACAATCCGGTGGAACTCTGTGTGAACGCATTGAATCCGGCGGATATTCTGGACATACGCCTCAACGAAGAAATGAAGCGCATCCATGTGGTGGTGCCGCAGGACCAACTGTCGCTGGCCATTGGCAAGCGCGGGCAGAATGCACGGCTTGCCTCTCAGTTGCTCGGATGGAATATTGACATACGCAACGAAGATGATGAGCGTGAAGCGTTGGCGGCGGCGGAAGATGTTTCAGAAGGCGATGACGAAACCGCCGCCGAGGAACAGGACCCATTGCCGGAGGATGCCATTGCAACCGACACGGCATTGGATGCTCCCGTACCGACTGAGGCAACGGAAGACGTGACGCCGGAGGAGGAGACGCCTGAAAAACCCGCCGATGCGGCAGATATCGAGCCACCGGAAGAAGAAGAAGAAGAGGAAACGACAGACACCCCTACTGACCCTAAACAGGAGGACTCGGATTTGGCATAAATGCGCGGTCTTGAGTCATGTAGCCTGCATGTTGTGCGGCTTACTATAATACAGCAAAAGACAATCAACGGAATACGTTGTTCAGTTGACCAGGAGGTTGAAGTTATATGCAAACGATTGCCGGTTTAGCGGAGCGACTGGAAATGACCGCTGAGAAGGCGGTGGAAGTCCTTCGAAAACTGCAAGTTGATGTCACTGACGTGGAAAGTAAAATCGACGTCGATACGGTTGATCTTTTGCTTGACATTGATGAGGACTCCTCTGTCCTTGATAAAAAGATTGCGGAAATAGAAAAGGCGCAGGAGAAAGAACGCAAGAAAGCGGAAGCCGAAGAAAAGCGCAAAGCGAAAGCGGCGGCCAAGAAGGCGGCGGCGGCGAAAAAGAAAGCAGCGGCAAAAGAGAAGGCCGCAGCAAAAAAGAAACCTGCGGCCAAAAAGAAACCCGCAGCCAAGAAGAAGGCGGCGGCGAAAAAGAAACCCGCGGCCAAAAAGAAACCTGCGGCAAAGAAAAAGCCCGCAGCGAAAAAGAAATCCGCAACAAGCAAAACCACGAAGTCAAAAGACGACGCGGCAACAGCGGTTGCACCAGAAGCTGAAAACGAAGCGCTGGTAACAGATGAAACGGCACAAGACCGTGAGGTCCCGACGGATGGCGCTCCGGAAACAACGGTAACAGCGGCGGATTTAACTGCTGCAAGCGACACCCAGGCGGATACGACTGACACCCTCACCGAACCAACGCCGGAAGTATCAACGGCGCCGACAACGGAAGACGCAACGGATACCGCGGAAGCAAAACCGTCACAACCGTCGTCTGTCCGTGCTGAAATTATTGTCGAAACAGAAGAAGACACCTTGGCCGCACGTGCCAAGGAAAAAGAACATGCCGATGAGGACGCGCTACATCCGAAAGGAAAACTTGCGGAAGCAGAACGCAGGCGTGAAGCAGAAGAACGGCGTCGCGCCACCCGCGAAAAGGAACGCAAGGAGAAGCAAGGCGCCGTAGTATCACCGGTTGCGCCGGATCCCGAGGTAGTCGCCGAAGTCATCCGCCGTGATGAAGAGCGCAAACGCAAGGCGCGTGAAGAGCGCACCGGGCGGCGACGCAAACCGGAAGCGCCCCACGGCGAAACGCTGGGCGCCACCATCGGCGGTGTTATCTCTCCTGACATGGCGCCGCCCAAACCGGTTAAGGCCAAAGGCAAAACCACAGATGAAGCGGGGCTTAGCAAATCTCAACGCAAAAAGGCGAAACGTGCCGAACGTAATCGTATCCGTGAAGAAAACATCCGGCGCGAAGCGGCGGCCGCTGTAAAAGAATTTCAAGCGGGCTCCGTGGGCGGCTCGCGCAAAAAACGCAGAAAGCGTCGCGAGGAACAAGTGACAGAAACGCTAGAACAGCCCACGGGCGGCATCATAGAAGTAGACGAGATGGTAACCGTGGAAACGCTTGCCAATCTCATGGATATGCCTGTTAATGATTTGATACTGGCGTTGATGGATGAAAACATTGCCGCCAATAAGAACCAAACGTTGGACATGGATACGGTGCGACTGCTGGCCGGCAAGTTCAACTTTGAGGTGCGCGTTGTAATCCCCGAAGAAGAGGTCTTGTTCGCTGAAGAACAGGATGACCCCGATAAACTGCTGACACGCCCACCGGTGGTTACCGTCATGGGCCACGTGGACCATGGTAAAACAAAATTGCTCGATGCCGTGCGTTCCACAAACGTGGCCGAAGGCGAGGCAGGCGGCATCACCCAGCATATCGCCGCCTACGATATTGAGGTTTCCGACAACCGCGTCACGTTCCTTGATACCCCCGGCCATCAGGCGTTTACCCAGATGCGTGCCCGCGGCGCGCATGTTACGGACTTGGTGGTGCTTGTGGTGGCGGCCAATGACGGCGTGAAACCTCAAACCGTGGAAGCCATTGACCATGCAAAAGCGGCGGAAGTGCCCATTGTGGTGGCAATCAATAAATGCGACCTTGAAAATGCCCAACCGGACCGTGTGCGTCAGGAACTTTCCCAACATGGCCTGCTGGATGAAGCGTGGGGCGGCAAAACGATTATGAAAGAAATCTCCGCCTTGAAAAATGAAGGCGTGGACGAGTTGATGGAATTGCTGGTATTACAGGCGGAGATGCTGGAACTAAAAGCCAATCCCGATAAACGGGCCCGCGGCACTGTCATTGAGTCCGAGATCGCGACAGGGCTCGGGCCGGTGGCGTGGGTGTTGGTGCAAGACGGCACGTTGCGCGTGGGCGACAGCTTTTTGGCCGGCGCCACCTATGGACGCGTCCGTTCGATGATAGACTGCCGCAATGAAACGATCCAGGAAGCCGGCCCGGCAACCCCGGTTGTAGTAACCGGATTCAGTGCGCCGCCGGATGCAGGTGACACATTCATCGTGGCCGCCGAAGAACGCATTGCCCGGAACATTGCAGAGCAACGCATCGCACGCGCCAAACTCAAGCGCGGCCCGGCCTCCAAACACATGACGCTGGAAGATTTTCACGAGCGGTTCCTCGGACAAGAACAAAAGAAATTGAATGTTTTGTTGAAATCCGACGTGCAGGGCTCGGTGGACGTGCTGTGCAGCAGCTTTGCAAAAATTGGGAACGAAGAGGTCTCCATTAACATCGTGCATTCCGGCGTGGGCGGCATCAACGAATCGGACGTGGTGCTGGCCGAGGCCAGTGACGCCGTCATTATAGGCTTTCATGTAACTGCCAACGCCAAAGTGCAGAAGATGGCGGAACAGGCGGGCGTTGAAATACGCACCTACCGGATCATTTATGAAGCGCTGGACGAGGTGCGAAGCGCCTTGGAAGGCATGCTTGCCCCGGAAACCAAAGAGGTCATTACCGGCCATGCCGAAGTGCGCGAGATATTCAGCTCGTCGGCCGTGGGCAATATCGCCGGCTGTTACCAAACCGACGGGGAGTCCCACCGCGGTTCGCTGGCGCGGGTAGTGCGCGATGACGTTATCGTACACGAAAGCAAAATCGTCTCGTTGCGCCGCCATAAGGATGATGTGCGCTCCGTCTCCGCTGGCTACGAATGCGGCATCAAGCTTGAAAAATTCGACGACATACATGTCGGCGACACGATTGAATCGTACAAGATCGAATCGGTGGCCAAATCGCTTGAACAGGACGTGTCGTGACCATTGGTGCGCTGCAGTTGGACCTGCTGATTCCCGGCGCGCGCTCACTGAAAGACAAGCGCCGCGTGATTAAGAGCATCAAAGAACGGATTCGAAACCGCTTCAACTGTTCCGTGGCGGAGGTTGAGTTTCAAGACATGTGGCGCCGCAGTCGCATGGCGGTATGTATTGTCGGCAATGATGTCCGGCATGTGAACAGTCAGCTCAGCAGTGTGGTGACCTTCGTGGCTGCCAACAGCACCGCGGAACTGGCCGATTACAGGATCGAAATGCTATGAAATTTAAGGCTAGGCCCGTGCGCGTGGCGGCGCTTGTCAAGGAAGAGATTGCCAAACTGCTGACCAAAGGCATTAAGGACCCGCGCATTGGTTTTGTTTCGGTTATGGACGTGCGCATGTCCAATGATTTGCGCTATGCCAACGTATACGTAAGCCTCTTCGGCACGGAATCAGAACGCACCAGCTCGCTTGTCGGGTTGCGGCATTCGGCTGGCTGGATACGCCGCGAAGTGGGCAAGCATCTGCATATTCGCGTGACGCCGGAAATACGCTTTTTCGCTGATGATACGCTCGACAAGGTATATCAGTTGGAGGAGGTGTTTGAGGAAATCCACGAGGAACAAAAACACCGGCCCATGCTGCACCTTTCGCTTGAAGACACTGTTGCCGCGCTACGCGAGGGCAACGTCTTCTATTTGACGTGTCATGAAAACCCCGACGGCGACGCCATTGGCAGTATGCTGGCCTTGCGCTTCTTATTGCACGGGCTGGGAAAAACACAGGTGGTTTGTGCCATGGCCGACCCCGTGCCGGCGATTTATCGTGAACTGCCCGGTGCAAACACCATTGTCAACGCCGATGTCCCGCCGCCCGATTATGATGTGGCTGTCCTGCTGGATTGCGGACAGCTCAACCGTATTGGCGACATCGCCGACCACATTGCCGCCGACAAACAACTGCTCATTGTTGACCATCATCTTGAAGACGGCGAACCGGGTGCTTCGGGATTCATTGATGCTTCTTATGCGTCCACCGGCGAAATTGTAGCGACATTGTTTGAAACGGCGGACGTGTCCCTGTCACAAGAGACTGCGGTATGTTTATATGCCGCCGTTGCCACGGACACCGGTTGTTTCCGGTTTTCGAACACCACGGCCCGTACACACCGCATTGCGGCGAAACTGCTCGACACGGGCATTGATGCACACCACTGGAACAAACGCTTGTTCAGCAGCATGAGCCGCGTAAAGTTTGAATTGATGCGCCGCCTGCTGCAGCGGGTTGCCTTCCATGCCGATGGTCGGGTGGCCATTTCGTGGGTAACGGAAGAAGACCTCCAAACGCTGGACGCCCATCCGGAAGATGTGGAAAACCTGATCAACTACTGGCAAAACGTGGAGAGCGTCTCCGTTGCCATTTTGTGCAAATCTTTTCAACCGGATTCCACACGGGTAAGTTTTCGCTCAGACGCCTCTTTTGACAGTGCCGCGTTCCTGCGGCAGTTTGGCGGCGGCGGACATGCACCGGCAGCCGGGGCCACGCTCGACATGCCGCTGGAACAGGCCAAAACCGTGTTGCTGGAGGCGCTGGAACAAGCATTGGCCTGACCCTGTTCTCTCCCGATGCCATGCCATGCCATGCGGCCACGCGAGTTTATCACAACACCAAAGAAAGACCCTTGAATATGAACGGCATACTCCTTGTGGACAAACCCCAGGGGCTAACCTCCCACGATGTTGTGGATGCGCTGCGCAAAGCAACGGGCATCCGACGCATCGGGCATACCGGCACCTTGGATCCCCGGGCCACGGGACTGTTGATTTTGTGCATCGGCCAGGCAACACGCCTTTCCCAACATTTTTCCGACTTGGACAAGACGTATGAAGGCGCCATGCGCCTTGGCGTCGTTACCGCCTCTCATGACCTTGATGGCGAAGTCCTTGACGAACTCGACGTGCCTGACACAATCACGATGGAGACCATTCAAGGTACGTGCGCGACCTTTACAGGCGATATTGAACAGATACCGCCCATGGTGAGCGCTATCAAAATAGGCGGCAAGCGGCTTTACAAACTCGCGCGCGAAGGGCGCGAGGTGGAACGCAAACCCCGTTCGATCACGGTTCATTGCTTTGACGTGTTGCAGTGGGAACCGCCGGACGCGCACATCCGCATCACCTGTTCGAGCGGCGCCTATGTGCGCACGCTCTGCCACGATGCGGGCCAACAACTGGGATGCGGCGCAACGTTGGCAGCGCTGCGGCGTACCCACATCGGGCGCTATGCGCTGGCTGACGCCACGCCCCTTGATGCTCTTGCCACGCGTGATGCGGTGGCCGAGCGGCTTATCCCGATTGACGAGGCGCTTGATTTGCCGGAAACACGGGTGGCGGAGGCACACGCCGCCATCGTGTGTTCAGGCGGCGCCATTTCCTCGAAGGCGCTGTTGGCGCCGTGTCCGGTCAACAAAGGATGGGTGCAGATAAAAGACGAAGACGGCAAGTTGCTTGCCGTGGCAATGGCGCAACCGACGGCCATGGGCACGCGACTCCATCCCAAGCGCGTATTCGCAGGGAGATGACGGCCATGCGCATCATAACCGACGCGCGAACTACAACAGAGCAATTCCCCGGCCTTGTATTGACCATTGGCTGTTTTGATGGCGTTCATCTGGGACACCAACGCATATTGGACGCATTGGCCGCAGAAGCACGCGACACCCAGGGCACACCCGCCGTCATGACATTGGAACCGCATCCCCGCCGCTTCTTCTCTCCGGAAAATGCGCCGAATATCCTGACCGACAACGAGACGAAATACCAGCTGCTCGAGGCACACGGCGTGGCCGTCTTGTATCTGCTGCCCTTTGACCAGCGCACTGCCGACATGACTGCGCAGCAGTTTGTGGACGAGCTCATCAGCGCCCGCTGCAAGACCCGAACGCTTATCGTGGGACATGATTTTGCCTTTGGCCGGGACGCCCGGGGGGATTATGCGTTTTTGCAAGCAGCGGGAAAACAGCACGGGTTTGAGGTGCGTCAAATTCCCCCGCTTATCATTGGCGGGCAACGGGTGAGCAGCACCCTCATTCGCGAACGGGTCATTCAGGGCGAGGTGGAAAATCTGGATGCCTACTTGGGCCGCAGATTCTCGCTTGCCGGCAGGATCATCCCGGGGAGAGGCATAGGCGGTATTTTGGGCTT
The DNA here is from genome assembly GCA_007118765.1 of Candidatus Hydrogenedentota bacterium. GTDB lineage: Bacteria > Hydrogenedentota > Hydrogenedentia > Hydrogenedentales > CAITNO01 > SLFT01. The sequence continues at coordinate 443 of SKQZ01000229.1, read as the reverse complement.
TCCCACGGCGAATCTGGATGTCGGGCCATGCGCCGTGCCCGCCCACGGTGTCTACGCGGCCCAAGCCCATGTGCATGGCGCGTCGTACATTGCCGCGGTGAACATCGGCATCGCCCCCACCATACGCAATGAACACCCGTTGGTGGAGGCCCATTTGCTGGATTTTGAAGGCACTCTCAACGCGGATGAGATGGAAATTATCTTTCACAAACATTTGCGGCCGGAAAAGAAGTTTGCCTCCCGCGACGCATTGAGCGCCGCCATTGCTGCGGACGTACAGCGTATCCGCCAGTATTTCGAGCACCGGGATTATCCCGCATAGCCTAGCCCGGATATTTCATCAGGTTTCGTCGTGAGCCTGTGAAGATTGCGCCAGAGCAGGTGCTTTGCGCAGGCCGCCGGCTGACAGCGTGTTAGTACACGTCGAAGTCGGCGGGCAAGCA
>SKQZ01000398.1 GCA_007118765.1 Candidatus Hydrogenedentota bacterium | reverse complement strand
GCTTTGCGCAGGCCGCCGGCTGACAGCGTGTTAGTACACGTCGAAGTCGGCGGGCAAGCAAAGTGCCTGATATGGTGTAAGATTCGCAGGCGTAACAGAAATCTTGTGAAATATGCGGGTTTATGCTGCTGTTGTCATTGCGGGCGAATATGGTACCATACGCGATGCAGACAGCATCTGAACAGCACCAACCGGGACCATTCTATGTATGATATTGTTACCATCTTTTGCATCCTGATGACAACCGCCTTATCAGTTGCCGCCGACGATGACTTGGGATCGGGCGGCCTTGACCGCGTGTTGCCGTTGGCAGCCATTGGCACGCCTTTCGCGGAGTTTGTGGCGGCCCATCCCGATGCCGTATACAGTGACAAGGACATTCGCGACATTGCGGTATCCCCGGAAAGGCCCGGAGCGCTCTTGATTACCCACGATGACGATCCGTTTCTGGGGCTGACCGCTTTTGCAAACATAGGGTTCAGAGACGGAACGTTGTATGAGTTTGTATCGGTATGGACCGGCGCAGAGGAGGACGTTCACGCTCGTCGTCGCCGTTTCTTTACGGCGGTGATACAACAGCATGGCGCCGACTACGCACGCGAAACAATTCTGGTCAGCCCGCAGATGCCGGAAGAACGTGCCGCAGCTGTGTTTTTGTGGCGGGAATCGGATGTCGCAACATTGGCGTTTTATACGGAACCCTCACCCATTGAATCACAGCCCCAGGCCACACTCACGTATGCGCAGTTTACGCCGGACGACCCCTTCCTTGATGATCTGTTCTCCCGTAATCCCCCTGACGAAACACAACGGGCGACGGCATGGGAAGCGCATGCCGATATTCTGCCGTGGCTGGAACGGTTGGAGTAAGACGACGAGACACCACCATGAACCTCGTGATGATTGTGATAGACACGCTCCGCGCCGACCACCTCGGCTGCTACGGACACCATCGCGCCACATCGCCGTATATGGATGATTTTGCGCGTACCGCCGTTGTTTCCGACACGCACATCTCCCCGGCCATCCCGACGCACCCGGCGTTCACCACGCTGAATACCGGACAATTCAGCATTACACATGGCATTGTGGCGCATAACGGGAGCAAGTTAATCCCCCGGTCGTCGCCGTGGTTGCCTTCCATACTCCATCAACACGGCTATACCACCTGCGCCGTGGACAACCTCAGTCAGTGGCAACTTGATTTTCACCGCGGTTACGAGTTTTATATTGACCCGACGCAACGGAATACGCTCAGTCTGAATGCCGACAACCGGCAAATCAACAAACGGGCATTGCCGTGGCTTAAAGAGCATCATCGGGAAAAGTTCTGTCTCTTTGTCCATTATTGGGACCCCCATACGCCCTATATGCCGCCGCGTGCCTACCGAAAATTGTTTTATGAGGGCGATCCCCACGGGGATGGCAATACCACACTGGATGGATTTGATCGCCACCCGTTGGGTCGCACATGGCGTGAGACATGGTTTAAGCAGCTGGGCGGCAACATCACGGACGCAGCGTACATTGAGGCGTTGTATGACGGGGCGATTCGGTACTGCGACGAGGGGGTGGGCATGTTGCTGGATGCGCTGCAAACACTGGGACGTGAACAGGACACCATTGTGTTGCTGTTGGCCGATCACGGCGAGATGATGTATCGCCACGGTATTTATTTCGATCACCACGGTTTATACGAGGGCAACATCCATGTGCCGTTCATTCTGCGGCATCCTGATCTTTCGCCGCGCCGCATCAACGAGATTACCGCCCATGTGGATGTGGCGCCCACCATCCTTGACCTGCTTGACATTGCGATTCCCCCGCAGATGGAGGGCCGTTCGTTGGCGCCGTGGCTCACCGGTGTCGCCGATGCCGCCGATGCCCCGTTGCGCACGTCCATTGTATGTCAGGAATGTACATGGCAGATGAAATGGGCCCTGCGTACGCAAACGCATAAACTCATTCTCGCGCGCGAACCCGACAGGTATGGAACGCCCATGCGCGAACTCTATGAGTTGACCAGCGACCCCGGGGAACATGACAACATTGCCGAGCGTGAGGCTGATTTGGCACAAGACATGACGGAGCAACTTGAATCCTGGGTGCGCGACAAAATGGCGCAAAACAACCTTGCGGAAGACCCGCTTATCGCACACGGGTTAAGTCTTGGAAAAACGTGAACGAACACGGTTTGGCCCGCACGTCGCCTGCGCCATGTTCACGTGAAAAGCCCGATGCTCAATCGTTCTTCAGCAAACCGTCGCTAAACACCTTAATTATCATGTCGAAGCGACGCTCGAAGGAGGCGCCCGCTGTATCTCCCCTGAATGGTCCTTGCTCCTGCATGGCGATTTCCAACAAAACCAAGCCGTGGAGACCCGCCCAAAGGGTTGACGCAACAAGCCCGGCATCGGTGTATTTGTCTTTCAGCAATCCGGCACGAATGCCCGCCTCAACAAAGGTGTTCAACAGATAAAGGGCGTCCTTCTCAATAGGCGGCTTTTCCTGTTGCCACATATTCTCTTTTTGGAATTTCCATGCCGGCGGCGGCAACAGCAACAGGCGATAATGGTTCGGGTGGGTAATGCCCCACACGGCATAGCGGTGTGCCATTTCTATGACGCGTTCCACGTAGTCGCTTATCTCCAGACACTCAAGCAAGGTATCGCGAAGGGCCAGATAGTCGTTCTGAATTATGGCCATAATCAGTGTCTGCTTGTCTTTGAAGTACTGATATATGGTGCCCGGAGAATACTCAATTGCCTTGGCAATTTTGCGCAGCGTCACCGCCTCGTATCCGTCCCGCACGAACATCGCACGGGCCACATCCAGGATATGCGCTTCCATTTCCGCACGTTCCCGTGCACGTCGTTTCTCGGAAACCGTAAGGCCGGTGTTATTACTCATCGTATTTGTTACATCCCTTGCAAACATAAAACCAAACGTAACAAGGAGTCCCAATCATACCATCCTGTTCATACATAACCAGCACGTTTTTTCTATTTTACATAATTATGGCTCCGTATTCAAATTGTGTGCCTGTGTGTTACCCTTCAAAGGCTCCTTGCCATTAACCTGAAAGTGCGGTTAACCCGGATATTTCACCCCGCCGTGGCGGGGTTTTGTCGTGAGCCTGCGAAGGTTGCGTCAGATCAAGTGCTTTGTGCAGGTCGCCGGCTGACAGCGTGTTAAGACACGTCGAAGTCGGCGGGCAAGCAAAGTGCTTGAGATGGCGTAAGATGCGCAGGCGCAACAGGAAGCCGGTGAAAT
>SKQZ01000258.1 GCA_007118765.1 Candidatus Hydrogenedentota bacterium | reverse complement strand
TTTTGCGCAGGCCGCCGGCTGACAGCGTGTTAGTACACGTCGAAGTCGGCGGACAAGCAAAGCGCCTGATATGGTGTAAGATTCGCAGGCGCAACAGAAATCTTGTGAAATATGCGGGTTAGTTCGGTACTTCGAACTGGGCCGGATCATCGTAGCCCAAGTCGCGCATGAGCGTATCAAAATCGTCGTCATCGTTACCGGGATCGAAGCCGACAGCGTCTTCGTAAGCCTTCAATTCGTCAAGCCGTTGCGCCCGTCGTTCCCGTTCGCCGGGCAGGGTTGCGACTACATACACACCGACACGGTCGAGCCGGTCCTGAATGCGGACGCCCTCCTCCGTGGGAGACCAGTCCACATCGTATACGCCGTCGGCATCCACACGAAACACATCATCCGGAGTTTGGAGCCAGCGTGGCAGCGGAAACGCAGCGTCAATATCGCGGGGGCCGTCAAACACAAACACGCGCTTGTCATGGTCCGGCGCATAACTGGTGTCCATGGCGAACAGCAGCGCAGCGTCGGGTGCGCTGACAACGTTGAATTCAAGGTCGGGACGATGCGTGCCCATCACGCGCTCATGATGCGTGGCATACCCACGGAGATAGAGGTCTTCGAGCAGCCGTATCTCACGGCCAATGCGTGCGGTTATGTCAATGCCATCGCGATACATGAGGGTGGAATGGGCTTGCAGCGAATACCAGTACAGGCTGATGATGCCGTTGGCCAACCCCTGATAGGCCTGCATCAATATCTCATCCGGCGTGGGGCTGCGACGGAGCCGCGTGAACTGGTCCTGCCAGCCTTCATGCACAGTCTGTGACCACAACGCTATCGGCAGCGGTTCGCTGAGCTCACGCAGACTGCGGGTCATCACGCCGATGCCTTCAAGGGGCGCGCCCCAAAACACCGTGCGGTCCCAACAGTCGTACAGGCGCCAGTTGTCCATGGCGGGCGCGCTCACCCGGTAGGCGTCATAATGGGGAAAGTCCACAATGCCGGCCCAATAGCGCCAGTCCTTCTCGTCCGACAAAGTGAGTGTGGTGGGATACCGGGCGGCATCATAGTGTTTGAGGATATTGTATACTTCCATGGGCGGATTGCCGGCGTGTTGCGGTTCTCCAAGCCGGTCCACGCCATGAATACGCGCCACCCATTCGTCGGCATTATATTTTTCGATGTCCTCAAAATAACCCTTTTGACGCATGGGGAAACGTGTGTACAAGCCATCCGGTCCGGTGTCATCGGTATATCCGGCGATATGCTCGCCCCAGAGACTGTTGACGTGCATGCGTTTGAGCATTTTCAAAAAGCTTTCCTGGGTGACGGGGACAACGCCCTTCGGCGTGGCGATCGCCATCCAACCGGAACTGATGTCAAAACGGTCGGCCTTGAAACGCAACCGGGCCCAGCGGCTGTGCTGTGTGCCGTCCGGCGTCTCGAACATCACTTCCACCAAACCGTGGGTGAGCGGCAAGGGGCCCGTGTCCGCCATGACCACCATGGTTTCCCCCGGTTGAGCCGTGCCATTGTCAGGCCGGGTCTCAAAAGATGCTTCCCGACGGCTGTGTCGCTGCATTTCAGGGTAAACGGCCGTCTCGCGCACCGTTACCGGCACGTCAAGGTCGTTCGACAGATGAATGACAAGTCGCTCAGGGATGATTCCGTCGGGTTCCGTTGCCAGACAGGTGATGCTGCGCAATCGGAGCGGGTCTACGGTTATCGGCAGCGCAATGTCCGCCGTATCGCCGGAGAGGCCGTCCGTGAGGATAAGTTCCACCGTGTTGCCTACGCCCCAGGCGGCGGGCTTGGCGTTAAAGGTAAACACCGTCAACATGCCCGGCGTCATTTGAAACGGCGCATCCGCAGTGCCCAGGTTATCAGGCATTTCATACCAGGCCCACACGTCTTCCGCCAGTAATGTGGCCGCATCCTTGCCGTTGAATTTCAGTTGTGGCGCAACAACACGGTCTTCCGTGCCGTCGTGCACCACCACCAGCCGCACCAACGCGCCCAACTCCGGATTCGGCGGATGCGAATACTTGAACTCATCGGAAAACTGATGAGGCGTGACGATCACGTCCAAAATGCGCAACGGCATGCCCTTAACGGGTATCGGCGCCGCCATCGCTTGCATTGGTCCGAATAACAGGCCTGCGGCGACCAGCGCCACCACCAGCCGAAGTGAAAGAATAGAACCCATGTGTTGCTCCTTTGGTTTCTGCTCCTATAAAACAATAGGCGTACTAACGTAAGTGTTTCTGATTCTCCTATTGTCGGCATCTGTTGCCGAAATGTTTCTCAGCGAAATTAAGATACTGCTCCCAGTCGTAATCGGTCACGTCGTGTCTTCCTGAACGAATGTGGTAGCCGATGGTCCCGGCTACCGGTTCATTGATCCCGGGCATTTCTTCGACGGGCAGGCCGTCGGTTCCCAGCAGCCGGTATACCGGGTCGGCATGTTTTGCGGCCAGAAACTCGCCACGGGGGTCGGCCCAGGCATCGTGCTCCGCACTGGCCACATAAACCGGGCGCGGCGCCATCAAGGCAATGAGCATGTGCTGGTCCACCGGCAGTTCAGCCTCGTTGTTGTTATACCGGTTGAAATTCTCGCAGAACCAATGGGGGAAGGACGTGTTAATGCGCGCCACCGTTTCACCGAAGGCGCGTCTGCTCAGCGCCGCGCCGCCGCAACCGGAATTGTTGGAGATGACCAGCGCAAACCGCTCATCCTGTGCGCCCGCCCACAGCGATGTTTTCCCCAGGCGCGAATGTCCCATGACGGCAACGTGGTCGTGGTCAATGGCCGGGTCTGTTTCAAAGTAGTCCATGGCACGGCTCAAGCCCCAAGCCCATGCGCCGATAGTGCCCCACTCATCAGGGGCCGGCTTCTCCTGGTCGTCGTCATAAAACAACGGGTGCACGCCATTCTGGAAACCGTCGTGATAATCCGGGTCCATATCGCCGCAATAGATGGTGGCGAGGCCGAAGCCCCGTTCCAGGATCATATCTATGGGCCAACGCCGTGCCGCCGCACCGCGCGACGCTTCGGTGGCGCGGTGGTCAACAATTCCCATATCCGCATTTGCCCGCATCCACTGTGTGGACATGGTAATGCCCGGGTCGGGGTTGATGGTTTGGTTGCCATAAAAATTCAGCCCGATAAAAACCGGAACCGCTTCTTCTGCGTCGCCGGGCAGATAAAGCAGCAGGTGGATTGGCAACGCTCCCTGTTCCGTGCGTACAAGGAGGGTCACTTCTTTACGGACGGCCGTACCATCAAGGGCGTTTTCATCTGTGGACGTCACTTCAAAATGCAGGTCCATCGGCCCGGTCGGTGTCCTGCCATATACATGCTCCTCAAAGAGGCGAAGGATTTCCGGTCGCCGCTTGCCGGTCCAAGTATCCGCGTCCTCCACCGCTTCACCGTTCAACAACACCAGCGGATCCGGCAGGGTGTAGTCCGGCACCTTTGATTCGTCATAGTTTGCTTCAAATGCAACCGCGACGCCAACGACGAGCATCCACACGCTGACTGCTGCCACTTTTACATTCATATCGATACTCCTGTAATGGCTGTGTCTTTCCGTTATCATAAGTTCAGGGACAGTATTTCAAATTATACTGGCAGACTAATAATGTTCAACAATGTCATACATGCGCAGGTTCACGACGAAACTTGGTGAAATATCCGGGTTAACGATACCACACCTACCGCAACAGACACAATATGGCAAAGCGCCTCACACCTTGCCGGGCCTGCGCACCCGCCCGGCGGCCGAATCACAACCGCGGCTCCCAATACATGAATCCAGCGACTGGTCAAATCAATTTTCCCAGTCGTGCCGTTGAACGGTATTGTATTTTCAGTCACGTATGTGGTACAAAATAGATGGTCTTACAGTGGGATTTGGCGGGCTGCTTTTCTGTTTTTCAGGCTATGGCGCGCAGGCCGATTGTATGTGTTTTTCGGCGCTGCGTTTGGTGGATGTACCGCATTTTTGCGTGATATGCAGACGTTGCACGGGTTAACTGTTTGCCACAATGCGAACATGCCGGGCGGACAATGACCGTGCTGTCGCGAGGATGATACAGCAATGAATCCATTTGTGTTGGCTGACGGGGTGTTGCAGCGGGCACACCGCCGTGTGTTTCCATTCGAGGTGGAAGGCATTCGCTATTATGTGAAGAAACGAGTGGTTCGCAAGGGGCGTTTTGGCCGGTTAGTGCAACAGCAGGCGTACCGGCTTACTGGCAACATACTTCTCGCGCCCACAACCTTTTCCCATGTTTCAGAGGCGTTTGCACATGAAGTAGCCAAGCTGCAAAGGCTGGCGGAAGCCAATATGCCCGTACCCCGTGTAATGTTCGCCGATAAGGACTATATGGTGCTGGAAGATGTGGGGCAGGCACTGCACAAATGCGTGGTACAGGAACCGGCCCAAGCCGCTGCGTACATTGCGGCGGCAATGGAAGCGCTTGCGCAACTGCACAGCGCGGGATTCGCCCATGGTGGCGCACAACTGAAGAATTTTACCCTCAAAGACGGTCGCGTATACCTCATAGATTTTGAGGAGAATGTGGAGCAGTATCCCCTTGAAGACATGCAGATCCGTGACGTGCTTGTGTTTCTGGCCTATCTCGGACGTCTTGGCATTCCCATAGACTATGCGAACGTGATTGCGCGCTATGAGGCGGCTCGCCATGTTCTGATTCATGATCGCCTGTTCGAAATCCTGCACAACTGGCTCTGGATACGTTTCTTGGGCATCCCCGCTTTTGCGGCATTGCACCACCACGACATGAAGGCCTTTATAGCGTTGGCCGCTTACCTAAGCAGTACGGCGCCCCCTTCCCAATCACGCCCGTAATACCGGCGTCCTCTCGTCCTGCCCGCATGGGACTATTTTGCTTTCTGTTGGTGTTGTATTGTATACTGAACAAGTGCATGGCATAATAAACGCCATGCGTAAAAACAAGCCTAACGTCGAACAAAACGACGTCGGAAAGTGTATGGTGTAATGGACGTTGTACTGGTTTGCAGTATCATAATTATTGCTGTGCTCATCGTGGCATGGCGTGTGTTGCGCCGTTTGAATGCGCCGCAGCCGACCTGCTGTGGTTGTGATCCAAGTACGATGGAACTCCCATGCGATGGGGCCACGTCGGCGTCTTCCAACGGTTCATCGTGTTGTTGCGAACCGGAAACTCCTGCGTCTTCCACCGGGTCGGCGTGTTGTTGCGAACCGGACAAGAACTAGATAGCTGTCGCAATGAGAAAAACATTGTTTGATTTAATCACCGGAGATACCGCCCGCATTGTGGGTATTAACCGAAAGACCCCTGCATGTGTGCGCATGCGGCTGCTCGACATGGGCTTGACAAAAGGCGCCACGTTGCGTGTGGAGCGTCATGCGCCGCTGGGGGATCCCGTTGAAATCCTATTGAAGGGGTATCGTCTGGCAATACGCATGACGGAAGCGCGTAACATTGAGGTGGAGTTGCTCGAAAAGGCCGACTACGTGATTACATCTTCGTGACTCCGCGATTCTCCCCCGCATCTTTTCAAGGAAACCCGGAACAGTGACCACAGGCGAGATAGTTATAGCAGGCAATCCGAATGCCGGCAAGACCAGCGTTTACAACCAGCTTACCGGCGCCGCACAACAGGTGAGCAATTATCCCGGCGTTACCGTGGAGTATAAAAGCGGCGTCATGCGCCACGAGGGCAAGAAGCTTACGGTTGTAGACCTGCCGGGCACCTATTCCCTCACTGCTTATAGCCAGGAAGAACTTGTTGCGCGCAACTATATTGTGGACAGACAGCCGGCCCTGATTGTTGACGTGGTGGATGCGTCGAATCTCGAGCGCAACCTGTATCTTACCACCCAGATTGCTGAAATGCGCATGCCCATGGTCATTGCCTTAAACATGGTGGATGCCGCGGAACGACGGGGCTATCAGGTGGACGCTGACAAATTGTCGCAATTGCTGGGGGTGCCGGTGATACCCACGGTGGCCAGCCGGGGCATTGGCATTAAAGCGTTGCGCGACACCTGCATTGCCGTTGTAGAAGGCCGTCATGAGGCCGTGCCCGCGCCGGTGTGTTTTGGCCATGCTGTGGACGAGGAAATTGATGCGCTCTCGGAACAGGTGCGGCTGTATCCGGTCCTCACAGAACGTTTTGCGCCGTCATGGCTGGCCACGAAACTCATTGAAAGAGACGAGGCGGCGACCGCGCAAGCCCAGGTGATTGACGCTGAAGCCACTGCCGCGCTGGTGCGGCAGGCAGAAGAAGCGGCCCATCGCATAGAGACACATTTTGACACGGACGCGGCAACGCTTGTTGCGGAACATCGCTATGGCATTGCAGCGGGCATTGTCAAGTCTTGTGTGTCGGTAACGGCGCAGGCGCGCCGTGACATAACCGATCAGATTGATCAGGTTGTCTGCAACCGGCTGGTGGGGCCGCTCATACTTGTGGGGGTGGTGGCGCTGCTGTTTTTCTGGGTATTCAAACTGTCTGATGAATGGGCCTGGCTGCCGTGGATAGGCGGCTGGGAGAGCCCGACCGGCGTCGTCGCGGGTGTTTTTGATCTGCTTTCGGCGGCGATTTCCCCGTTGGAGGCGCGGATGCCCATGTTCCATTCGCTCCTTGATGCAGGCATTATCGGCGGCGTGGGCGGCGTACTCAATTTTGTGCCGCTCATTTTCTTTATGTTCCTGTTTGTGTCTGCCCTTGAAGACAGCGGGTACATTGCGCGTGTGGCCTTTATTCTTGATCGGCCGCTGCGTGTATTCGGATTGCAGGGGAAATCCATCCTTGCGTTTATTGTGGCGGGCGGCATTGGCGCCGGCGGCTGTGCGGTGCCCGGCATTATGGCCACACGCACCATGCGCGAGGACAAGGACCGGCTGTTGACCATGCTGGTAACGCCCTTTATGAATTGCGGCGCGAAAATGCCGGTGTATGCCATGCTTATTGCGGCGTTCTTTCCGGGCGACCGCATTCTGGTCATGATGACGCTCTGGGCGTTTTCGTGGATAACGGCCCTGTGCGCCTCATGGGTCCTGCGCCGCACCATCGTTCGCGGACCGCAGACGCCGTTTGTCATGGAACTGCCGCCTTATCACATGCCCGTGTTTCGGGGAGTGCTGCGTCACACCTGGGAACGTACATGGATGTATATTAAGAAGGCGGGCACGATTATTCTGGCCATCAACATTCTGCTTTGGGCATTCATGTATTTCCCGCGTCCGAGCGAAGCCGTTGACGATACCGAGGCGTTGGCCTACAGCATGGCGGGCCGTGCGGGGAAGGCGTTGGAGCCTGTTTCCAGTGCGGCGGGATTTGATTGGAAAACCAATATCGCCCTTGTGGGTGGATTTGCGGCAAAAGAAGTGGTGGTGGGAGCGTTGGGTACGGCTTATGCCTTGGAAAATCAAACGGACGAGGATTTTCAGTCCCTGTCAGCCCGCCTTGCGGCGCACCCTGATTGGAATCCGGTGCGGGGATTTGCGCTCATGATATTTGTCATGTTATACGCCCCGTGCTTCGTCACGATTGCCGTTATCCGCCGAGAAAGCGGTTCTTGGAAATGGGCCGCCTTTTCAACCATCTACTCCACGGCGCTCGCCTTTGTGTTGGCGGTTGTCGTATATCAGGTAGGCATGTTGTTGTTGCCCTACCTGTAGGTTTGCGCTCCCACGCACGGACAACTGTTTCCAATCCCGTCCCTCTGTCGCCGGCGCCGTGGCTGTATTACGGCCGGCGGCGCAGCGCTTTGATAAGTTCGAGGAGGCGTCCTTCCACCTGAGAGTATTGCAGGACGCCCTGTTTATCAATGAGTACCGTCTGTGGGATGAAGTTAATGCCGTAATTGTCAAAGCTAACGAATGGGTCGTCGTCTTGTCCCACGGGGTAGGCAATGTCGTACCCGTGCACGTATTCTTCAATCTCGTCGGGTTCGCTGCTCGCGTCGTGTATGCCCACAATGATCACGTCATCGTGGTCGCGATACAGTTCGTGTGCCACATGCAATTCAATCAGACGGTTCCGGGCAAACAGGCTGTCGTCGAATCCGCCCCAAAAATTCAATACAACCACCTTCCCCTTCAAATCTTCCAATGAAAGGGGTTGTGAATTAAACCACTCAGCGCATTGTATGGGCGGCGACGGTTCTCCGAGTAACGCGCTGAGGTTGTTTCTGCCTAATTCAGGCGGGCGACGTGCCTGATCCGGCTCAAAGGGCTCCAGCAACAACTCCACTTCACCCGGCTCCTCAATATTGATGGTGAAGTCGCGGCGCAGGAATCGCAACGGATGTTCCAGCCGAAATGTGATGATCTCTTGTTCCGGTTGATAAGAAAAGCGGATTTCAAAGTCTCCCTCGTCGGTGGTGATGTTATGCTTGGGAAAGGGCAGGTCGAGCGACCGCAGATACAACCGCGATGGCGTGATGCCTTCGGGAAAGCGTGCGCGCCCGCGTATCACCGGGAGCGCCTTGAGCCGTACGGGGTCAATGGTCACCTCCCGTACATCACCCATATCCACCGGTATATCGGCGAGGATTTCGGTCATGAAACCCGGCGGCGGCAGGATACGGAGCACCCCGTCAGGGTTTCCCACGCGCAACCGAAAAGCGCCGTCGCCATCAGTGAGTGTGTCGTCATAAATGGTGTTCTCCCGGCGAAACAATACACGGGCGCCGGGACAGGGCTCGTTGTCGGGCAATATGATTGTTCCACGCAAAATATACGGCGGCAACAATGCTATGTTGGCCACAACCGTTTGCTCACGGTCGCGCATATCCACGTGCATGGGCTCAGGCGAGGCGAACTCGGCGTGCCATGCTGTGATAAGATAGGTGTCCTCCGGTGCGCGCAAGTGATAATAGCCTTCCGGATCCGTCACTGCCTCCGCAAAGCGGCGCTGCCCGCCCACACCCACTTGAAACAGCGATACCCGCGCATCTGCAATCGGTTCTTCTTCGGCGGTGACCCGTCCGCGCAGTCGCACACCTTCATACAGGATGATATCGTTCTGGCGCTCATCCACCGGCAGGTAGGCCACATTCGAATCGGCATACTGGTGGTGCCCCAATGTAAGTTTGATAAAACCGTCCTCCGGCAGCATGGGAATCTCCAGCAGCCCCTCGTCATCACTGCGCAGCATGGGAAAGCCCGCGTCCCCCAAGTCCTCCGCCGATACCAAAAAGCGGTCATTCACCATCATTGTCCTGACACGGGCGCCGGGTATGGGCATAAAATTGTTGTTAATAACACGTATCGTGATGGCGTCCGGCTGCAAAAGGGTAAAGTCTATTTCAATGTCCCGCTGGGGAAACGCCGTGTGACCATCCACCGCGTATCCGTCCTTGTAGACAACCAATTCCAACATGCGCACCGCAATATCGTCAAAGTGATACCGGCCGTTGTCATCGGTTTCAACAACGCGGACATGCCGGTCTTGTACGGCGAATACCTGTGCGTCTGATACTGTTGCGCCGGTTGCGTCCACCACCTTGCCGCGTACCGTCAATGCGAACGCGGGCAATGCCAGACAGAACACAAAAAACGCAATCGCCACCAAATACAGTTGCCTTAAAATGACCATGTCAGGGGTGTTCCTCTTGCAGGGCGCGCAACGCGGCCAACGGCGGCGCGCCCACCGCCCGAAGCGCCAAGGCCCCGTTGCGATCATACAGATAAGCAGCGGGCGGTTTGTTGCCGCCTTTGTAAACCGGCACAGCGGCCTCGTCACAGGCATATTCGCCGGTTACCGCAACCAGTGTTTCAATATCCAGCGGACGCAGCTCTTTTCTCATACTGTTTGCCGCCTGCATATACACAAACGCTTCCGCCGGGGTGCAATACAAGGCCAGCAGCCCGGCATCGCCGGGCACGGCGGTCGGCCCGCAAAGATGTGTAAGTTCGTCATAAGGCTTTGTGGCGTCATTTTGTTGTGAGGCCGCGCCGGACAAGGTTATAACACCAATGTCCATTACTTCCCCCGGCGCGGGATTGATGTCCTGCTGTGCGGCGGCATCAATAGCGCCAAAGGACGCAAGACAGCGCTGCGGTACGCCCGCAGGCACCGCGGGCCAACGAAACGCGCCATTCCCGTCTGTGAGACAACGCCAAAGGGGCAACGCTTCCGGCAGCGCGTCATCCGCGTACAGTGCGCCCACGGTAGCGCCGACAACAGGCGCACCATTTTCGTTGACGACACGGCCTTTCACGGTAGCCAGCGGCAGCAGCGCCACAGACGCATCCTGCGCGTTCTGTCGGTCCAGGGCAAACAAGGCGCCTTTCATCCGGCCCGGATGCTCAGCGAACCCGAACACGCGGTTATCCTTGGGCATTGTGGTAAACCGCAGTTGTGCACGCCCCGAGGAATCGGCTTGCTGCCAGCCAAACTGCTGTGGCCGCAACAGCGTAATGAACGCGCCCGCAACGGGGGTTTCGCCGTCATCTTCAAAAACATGCAGGTTGAATTCGGGAATCGGCGCCAACCATAACCCCGCCAACTCCAATGTCTCGCCGCCCGGCGCAGAAACGCGCAATGCACGGGTATCAGGCGGCAGATATCCCGGAATCGAATCAAAATGGAGGATGTTTTCGCCGGCCGCCGCACGCAACAGGAATTGGCCGTCAGCGCCGGTGCGTGCCGCTCCGGCCGGTTCCCCCTGGGTTTCAAGCAACACGCGCACGCCGGGTACAGGGTCGCCGGTGCTTGCATCGTGTATTGTGCCCGTAATGCGGCTGGTTTCCGACAAGGCGAGCCGCAACTGCTGCTCCGGCAAGGCGCCTGACACATCCACACGTTGCAACCCCGGCGAGATGCGTCCGGCCGCATAGGCCTGAAACAAATAAACGCCCGGTTTCAAACGCATGGTAAACACGCCGGCGCCGTCACTGACGCTGAAGGCGGTGTCATGCGGCGGTTGCGCGTTCCGTGCGGCCACTGTTGCTCCCGACACGAGCGTGTCTGTGCCGCGTATGGAAACCTGTCCGCGTATCGTCACGCCGCGATGCATCGTGACGGATACATCGCCGGCGCCCGCCGCTATATCCATCAACGCCTCCTGTGCGTAGGCGTGGTGCTCAAATTTGAGCGCGATACGTCCGTTATGGGGTATGCCGTCTACCTGAAACCGACCAGCACTGTCGGAAAGGGGCGTCTCGATACCCACACCGGCCAGTTTCGAAAGAGGAATGCCCACCTTCACGGGATGGGTGATGGCGATGCTGCTGATACGTGCGCCGGATACCGGAGCGCCGTTGTGGTCCGTCACTGTTCCGGTTACACGTGTTTCCGGCGCCAGTTCAATATGCAGCGCTTGCGGGCGGTCGCCGGCGGCAATGTTCAAATGAATGCCGCCATATCCCCGGCCGGGCGCTTTTGCAAATACGCCCACGTCCCCGTAAAAGTCGCCTGCAATGGAAAACGTGCCGTCCGTACTCACAACGCCTTCCACGACCGCCCCCTCAATCCCCGGTTCCGCAAAAACGCGGGCATTGGCAACGACACCGCCATCGTCATCGGTGATAATGCCCGCAATATCCGATACTGCTGCCACACAATATAGCAGCATTACGGCGAACACGATAATTGTACAGTTCTTTTTCATAACGGTATCCGTCATTTCTGGCGTTCGACCCACACAGGTTCTTGTTCTGCAGCAGTCAACACTTTCTGTCAGACTGCATGTGCGGCTGCTATTGTAAAGTAAACGGCAGGCCATCGTAAAAGATAACCTGCCGTGATATCATCCAATGCGTGTTTGGGGCCGTTCGACAGCGAGCATGCCTGCCGACTGCGCCCGCTTGCTTCCTCATTTGCTCACAAGTTTCAAGCAACGGGGCACTGATGTCACCTTGTACTAGGCCGGATATTTCATCAGGTTTCGTCGTGAGCCTGTGAAGATTGCGCCAGAGCAGGTGTTTTGCGCAGGTCGCCGGCTGACAGCGTGTTATTACACGTCGAAGTCGGCGGGCAAGCAAAGTGC
>SKQZ01000117.1 GCA_007118765.1 Candidatus Hydrogenedentota bacterium | reverse complement strand
TCGTGAGCCTGTGAAGATTGCGCCAGAGCAGGTGTTTTGCGCAGGCCGCCGGCTGACAGCGTGTTAGTACACGTCGAAGTCGGCGGGCAAGCAAAGTGCCTGATATGGTGTAAGATTCGCAAGTGCAACAGAAATCTTGTGAAATATGCGGGCTAGGCCTGCACGGGCCTTTATGCGCCGACGAGCCACTGCCATCGGTTGGCGTATGAAACAGCGGACAAAACATTGACAGACCACGCCTTTTACGGTATACTAGCATCACTTTAATACAACTGGCGTTATGGTGGCAGGAAAACATGAACCGCGAAACAGCGATTGCCTATACAATAACGACGCTTTACAGCGACGGTTTTAATATGAGGACAACGACACTAACCACACCCCCCAAGCCCTTGATGCGTTCTCGAACGGATGGCTGTCGGGGTGTTTTTCTTTTTTAACGTGTTGTTGCGCGTGTCGCGAATTTCATGCCTCCCTGCCTTCATGAATGTAAAACAATAACCGCCCCGCTACCGGGGTAGGGAGGTTCTATGCATGGATTTTCTGACACTTGGAATTGGAGTGGCAGCAGGCATCGCCGTCGGAGCAATTGTGGTGGTGGCGCTGTCCCGTATCCGCGCAGGCGGATTTGTTAGCAAGGCACGCCGCGAAGCGGCGCAGGTTCTGTCGGACGCCGAACGAGAGGCGGCGGCAATTGTCAAAGACGGCAAGACGACCGTAAAAGAGCTTGAAATTGACCTGCGCGCCAAGATGGAAAATGAAGGCCGGGAAATGCGTCGGGAAATTGCCGGCCTTGAAAAACGCATCGCCGCCAAAGAGGAAACCGTAGACAAACGCGCCCAGGCGCTGGATAAAACCGCCCTCGATTTAGGCGCACAAGAGCGAACATTGGTCAGCCGCGAAAAAGAGGTGGACAAGGAACGTTCACGCCTTGCGGCATTGATTAAAGACGAAATGGACAAACTGGAGGGCATCGCCGGGCTGACGGTTGAACAAGCACGCAAGGAACTGTATGTGCGGCTCGAAACCGAAGTGAAGCGGGACTGCGCGAATGAATTGAAACGTGTTGAGGAAGAGTTGCGGGAGAATGCCGAGAAAAAAGCCCGATGGATTATTGGCGAAGCCCTGCAGCGATGCGCCGCCGACCATGTGGCGGAGAGCACCGTTTCTGTTGTGCCCCTGCCGAACGACGAGATGAAAGGGCGTATCATCGGGCGTGAGGGCCGTAATATTCGGGCCTTGGAAAGCGCCACCGGCATTAACGTTATCATTGACGACACGCCGGAAGCCGTGGTGTTGTCCGGATTTGATCCGGTCAGACGCGAAACCGCGCGCATCGCACTGGAACGGCTTATTGAAGATGGACGCATTCATCCCGCCCGTATTGAGGAAATGGTCGAAAAAGTCAGTCAGGAAATGACGCAGTCCATACGCGAGCGGGGCGAACAGGCCTGCCTTGAGGCCGACGTACACGGCCTCCATCCTGAACTTGTCAAGTTGATGGGCCGCCTCAGTTTCCGCACCTCATACGGCCAGAATGTCCTCCGTCATTCCCTTGAGGTTTGCCACCTTGCCGGGATAATGGCTGCGGAACTGGGCGAGAACGTGCAGGAGGCAAAACGGGCGGGACTCATCCATGATGTGGGCAAGGCGCTTACCCATGAGGTGGAAGGGTCGCACGCCGTATTGGGCTACGACATCTGCCGTCGCTACGGCGAAAACGAGCATGTCGCCAATGCCGCGGGCGCTCATCATGGCGAAATGAACATGAGTTCTCTCATTTCGGTGCTGGTACAGGCGGCGGATGCCATGTCGGCGGCACGCCCGGGCGCCCGCAGCGAAATGCTTCAACATTACATCAAACGGCTGGAACAGCTGGAACAATTGGTGGACGATTTCCCCGGAGTGGATAAGTCGTATGCCATACAGGCGGGTCGCGAAGTGCGCGTGGTGGTGCAGCCGGACAAGGTCAACGATGCTGAAGCCGCCCAGCTCTCCCGCGACTTGGCGCGCAAAGTGGAGACTGAAATGACGTATCCCGGGCAAATCCGCATTACGGTGGTGCGGGAAACCCGTGCGGTGGAAACTGCCAAATAGGGTGCGCTCAAACAGATGACGACCATGCCGGGCCCGGGACTTCAAACTCCCGGGTCCGGCTTTTTGCATCGGATGCAGAATACATTTGTAGTGGCAGGTGTTACCATGAATAAGCGAGGCGTTTGCGACAAGCGCTGGAAACTGTAAGGAGACAATGTCATGGAAAGCAAACTGGCCGAGGCACTTCACCTCAAACATCATCCCGTTGCCCTTGTTTGGACCGACAAACGCCCGGTAACAGCCCTTGAATTCGCGCGCGACAAGTGGGGGTGCATCATGTACCACTTGGTAGCCGCCGCCAAAGGACGCACGGCCGTCATCGGGCGCGATACCTATGGGTGCCCCGGCGGTGGCGTGGGCATGGGTTTCGGAAACTGTTATCGCGATTTTCCCGGAGGGTGTGAAGCCTTTTACCGTTTTTTGTCTGATGGCAATGCAAGCCACGAGGAGGCAAAGGCAATTGGGGAGGGCATGGCGGCGTCGGGCAATACCGAAATGGCCAATGATTTCTTGCACGGCGAATGCTATCTCAAGAATCCGGAGGCCGCAAAGTGTTTTGTTGACAACATGCCGATTCAGGATATCCCCGCCGACTACGTGGTGCTCAAGCCACTGGCAGAAACCGACCTGGAGTCCGAAAACGTACGCAGCATTACCATGCTTGTAGACCCGGATCAGCTTTCCGCTCTGGTCGTGCTGGCGAATCATGAACATCCCGAACGGGAAAATGTTGCCATGCCCTTTGGCGCGGGTTGTCAACTCATCGGCGTGTTTATGTATCGCGAACTGGACAGCGACGTGCCGCGTGGCCTTGTCGGACTCACCGACTTGTCCGCCAGGAAGAATGTACGCCGCGTTTTGGGCAAGGATGTCATGTCCTTTTCCATGACCCCGGCCATGTTACGCGAAATGGAAGCCAATGTGGAAGGCAGCTTCTTTGAACGCGATACGTGGAAAGCGCTGGCCTGATACACGGCACACCGCCAAGAAAGCACCTTGTAACAGGTGTACTGCCAACAACACAAAGATATGGTCATCGCGAGCGCAACGACGCGATCTCATTACATCGTCATTGCGAACAACGTGACGCAATCTCATGACCCAGATTGCCGCGTCGGGCTGTCGCCCTCCTCGCAAAGACGATTATACCGACTCGTTCCCAAGTTCCCACTTGGGAACGCAC
>SKQZ01000197.1 GCA_007118765.1 Candidatus Hydrogenedentota bacterium | reverse complement strand
CGACTTCGACGTGTACTAACACGCTGTCAGCCGGCGGCCTGCGCAAAGCACCTGCTCTGGCGCAATCTTCACAGGCTCACGACGAAACCTGATGAAATATCCGGGCTAGCCATTTCCGGCTTTTCGTGTCAATTCACCCGAACTGCTTAACCCGGATATTTCGATTTCCGATTCGCTAATTTGGCTCATACCATCCATGATTCCATGCCGTATTCGGCCGGCGTTTCCAATACCCGGTTACCCGGTCCGCCATTCAATTTGTCATATTCCCATTTTACGGGATTATTTTCGATGTATTGCCGGATGCGAAATAATTCCTGTTCATTACGGACAATATGTTCCCAATAATTGCGTTGCCACAATTTGCCCATCATTTGACCATTCGATTTGTATATTTTCAAACACCCATTGGCCACCAACGATTTATACGCCCCCACAATATCCCCCACCGTAGGGGCAGGGCTCGCCCCTGCCCTGATAGGGGCATCCGCGAGGGATGCCCCTACCCCCGTCCCAATGGTGTCCGTCCCCGTCCCAATGGTGTCCGTCCCCGTCCCGATGGCGATAATGCCGTGTATATGATTGGGCATGATTTGAAACACGTCCATTTCCACCGATTCAAATCGTTCGGCCAAATTCCACCATTCGTTATAGGCGATGGTTCCATATTCATTCGTGATCATTTTGCCGTCTTCTATGCTGCCGAACCGGTGTTGGCGTCCATCACAACAAATCGTCACAAAATACAACCCCGCCTGCGAATAATCGTACCCCTTCAAACGAATCGAACGGCGATGATGTATGTCAGGATTGTATCTCATAACGTCACCCGCACTTCACCACTCACCAGCCTGCGCCGGTGGCGGCGCCGCTCTTCGCCGCTTGATCGTCTGCCGCGCGAGGTATACGGCCGCGCCCAGAAGCAGGAAGACGGGGAGTAACCATAGTGCCAGCCAATAGGCTTTTATCGGCATGATACGCGCTCCGGCGGCGGCGTAGTATTCGGGTATTTGCGGCATGGCGGCCTTTCCCGGCGGTTGCGAAAGGGCATAATCCACCACCGCCTGCCAGAACTTGAGTTCGCCTGCTTCGCCGCGAATGATGGCGTCCTGTATGGCGAGGGGGTTGCCGTGGCGGTCTTTGGGGATCACGTTGTAGACCGGCAAGATATCGTTAACCAAGGGGAAGAACGCCAGGACATAGTAATCGCTGACCACGTGGTACAAGGTTCTGTCGCGCCGCGCAACACGGTGATAGTCATCGTCCGATGCGGTCTGCGGGCTCTCGCCTGTATAGCGTTCGACCGATTGTACCGCGCGCAACGTGGGCACCGGCCAGATGGTGAAGGGTATTCTGAAAAGGATGCGCCGTGCGGGGTCATAGGTGACACGGCCGCCGGACATCTGCAAAAAGAACACATCGGCATAGGTGGACAACAGCAAGGTCAATTCCATCATCCGGTATATTTCGTTTCCGGTGAGATAGAAGGATGTCAGCGGATACCCCGGCCGGTTGTCGTAGCCCATGCCGAGGCCGATGGCCGAAACAAGACTGTAAAAGTCAATCTGGTCCTTGGAATAGGGCATGGTTCCCGGCGAAACGTCGGTGCGGAGAACCCCATTGGCCTGTATGGCGAAATCAACGCGCTCCCCGGTTCTCTTTTCGGCGGCAAAGCGCATGGCATCCGTGACAAAATTGCCGAGTGTAGACTCCTGTAGCGGCGTCGCCGCCAACACAAAGTCGGAATGCGCCACGGCGTCCCCAATGTGCTCTACGGCGCCCTCGGTCAGGCGATTGACATACTGGTTCAGTTTGTCGGTGTAATCCGCCAGCATTGCGGCCACCGCCGGGTCCTCGCCAACAGTGTCGTCAATATGGATTTGGAAGGGCCGTCCGGTGTCGTCGTTGCGTATGCGCAGCGTGCCGGCGGCGGGATCGAATGCGAGTTCCAGCACGCCCACCTGCTGTACGTAGGGAGCGCTCTGCGCCAGAATGGTGTTGCCCACGCGCATGGGCGGGTCCATCACCATCATGTGATAGTGTCCGGTGATCATGACATCAATGCCGGAAACTTCGCTTGCAACGACCTCGTCTTCGTCAAACCCGGCATGCGTGACGCCAATCACCACGTCCACGTCCTTTTCCCGCAATTGCCGCACCGCGGCGGTTGCCGCGCCGACAGGGTCGGCAACCTGAACCGGCGCCATATTGGTAATTAGCCGTGCCGCGTTGGCGCCCAGCAACCCGAAAAATCCCAATCGCAAACCATTGTCCAGTGTAAGCACGTGGGTGTTGTAAATGCAGTCGGCCAACGGATGTGCCTCCGGAATGAGCAGGTTGGACGATACCAATGCGGTGCGGGCGTGAGCGTCCGGGTATCCCGCGGCGCGAAAATAATGAGCCAACACCTCCGGTCCGTAATCAAATTCATGGTTGCCGATGGTAATGACATCATAGCCGATCTGCTGCATCAACGAGATTTCCGGCGCCTCCCCTTCCAGCGCAAGCCACATGTAGGGCGAGCCTGCCATAAAATCGCCCGCCGACGCCACGATCACCTGCTCGCCCGTTGCTTCCTTGGCCGCACGAATATCGCCAACAACGTTGCCGAGCCGCGCAAACCCGCCCCGTGTCGGGTCTTTCTGTTCAGGATGGTAATCCACGTATGGCAGCGGCTGCAATGCGGAATGCTCATCGTTGGTATGCAGGATGGTGAAATACAGTTCCCCCGGCTCCGCACCGGCTGTGTTCGCGATGATGCCAACCAGCAGCAGGGCAAGCCCCCGTTTCCAACCGCTATTCACAGTGTCCCGTCCTTTCCGCGCAGGTATCACGCGCCGCACTGTGTTGCAATAATAGAACGCCTTTATGTATGCACAAAATATCTTGTCGGCAAGGCATGCGCCCGTGGGACGCGGCATCGGGAGCCACTGACACCGCCGCCGTTGTTATTGTGGCACATTATGATTACTGCCATCCACGAAAAACAACCGGCCATAAAGCCTTCGGGGCTACACGTAACCCTGTATATCCGGCCCGGATCAGTCAAGCGGTTGCGCCCGCTTGTCAACTTCCGCCACAATTTTTGCCGGGGCCTCCGGCGCCTTGCGTGGTTTCCGTGCCGTGCCGGCAAAGACCAGCTGCAAATGCCGCAAATGTGTCTTGCGGATTTGTTGCCACATAAAATAGGTCAAATGACGTTTGGCCAAACGTTGCAGCTTCTCAAAACACACCAACATGCCGTACCGTTCTTTGCCGTTGACGTCTCTGTCAAGCGCCGTATCGGAAAGACGCATGACGCGCGCGGTGACGGTATGTTCGGGATACTCCGGCAGCACAAGCCGCAAAGACACCTCCTCGCCCACCGACACACTTTCTGTTGTGAGCAGATAAGCGGCCTCCATACTGATATTGGTGAACTCCGCATCGGCAAGATGCTGGCCGCCCTTCTTCTGAATAACCGTTTGGGCCGCATAGGGCACACGCCACGACCTGCGTCGCTGATCGAACTGTGAATTGGTATTGCGGCTCAGGTACAACTCGGTCTTTTCTTTTTCGAGACACTCCACCGCCTGCATATAATAAAAGGCGCGGGGGTTGGTGTTGGGAATCTCCAACTGCACTTTGGTGCCCGGACGCAAGGCGATGTTGCCGCTAAAAGACAGACAAACGCACCCGTTGTCCACCCACCTTTTTACCCGTGCGTTTTCCCTGCGTGTAGCGCCAATGGCAAGCCGTACAGTATCGTTCTTCTCAAGTTGTATTGTCATCCCCTGATATCGCTTTCAAAAAAAGTTGCTCCTACTTGCCGTAATCATACCACAGAAAGCACCCATAATCTGCAACATGCTGTTGAACGCACATTAAACACTTGAAAAATATGCGCATGTGTCCCCGTTTGTCTTATAATGGAACTTGTTAAACGTGCAAGTTACAAGAACGATGCAACCCAAGAAGGAGATCACATCATGGCCACCTCGAAAAAGAAAAAGCCCGGAGATATGCTCTATGACATGTTCAGCCGTTCCATGGAAGTGATGGCTGATTTGACACAGGCCACCGCGGCGGCCTCCATGGACAAATCCCTTGCCAGTGCGCGCCATTTGGTGAAGTTCCAAAAGACATGTACCAAAGCAGGCTTGAGTCTGGTGCGCAAGGTACAGGATTACACGGAGAAGACATTGCGCGAGGCCGTCAAAAAGGGCGACTGGATGCCGGAAGAAGGCAAGGACGTCGTGGACGACTGGTCAAAGATGATGCGCTCGGGCATTGACGAGTTTTCGCGCGTCATTGACAAGAGCTTCGACCTGCTGTTGAAATTCCTGGAACGGGCCCAGAAGAAAGCCCAAACAAAAACCAAGCGCTCCCCCAAAAAGACCGCGGCGAAAAAGAGTCCGGCCAAGAAAAAAACAACTGCCAAGAAAAAGTCCAGCGCAAAGAAGAAGACCACGGCCAAGAAAAAAACGGCTGCCAAGAAAAAATCCAGCTCGTAACGATGCCGTAACCAGCCAGTCCTCCCATACAGGTTAACAATGCAACAATCCGGAGCGGCCCGCCCTGCCGTGGCCGTTTCGGATATTGTTCTTGAGAACCGCCGCTTTCATTTCGCAACAACGAAGCGTCGGCAGTGTACATGGCGTGCATTCCCGTTGCTGTTTTCCCCGTTGGTTTCCGGTGACAACAGCAACCATGCCGTTTCTGTCAGTAACGAACAGCTCAACCACGGGCGCTACCGCCTGCATCAAGGAGTGTGTTTTGAAGAATAAGCAGCCGCGCAAGCGACGTGCAACGACACCAAAGAAAGAGGTTCGCTGTACATGGGCAGAGTCCCGCACATTTTGCGGCCCTTATCCCAAGGAGTACAAACGTTTCTATCAGCTGGAAACGCTTAAAAGCGCCGTCGAAAAGGCGCTGATTGAACAGGACCGATTTGTTTACGCCGGCTTGCAAACCGAGGTGGGGACGGCGCCGATTAGCTCCTGTACCTGGGATCTCGTTTATGAAGATGCCGTGCGCCTGGTGTTTCTGGTACAGGTGGCGACGCAAACGCGCAAACGCGCCACCCTTCGTGTTGTTGTTGCCAAGAATCATCAGGAATGCAGCGCCAAGTTACTGCGCGAATATGAAATGTTGACCCTATTACATCAGCGCGCCCCGACACGCGTTGTTGCGCCATGCCACCACGGCGTTGTGTTTTTGCCCGACAGACATCGGCGACGTGATATGAATCGCGAAGTTTTTGCCTACATGACCAAAGATGTCCCCGGCGCCGCTCCGCTGTATGTGGCGTCAAATACGCAACTGGCGTTTCACGATCCTCGCCCGCGCCGCTTTTCCAAGAAGGACACCGACGCAATCAAAAAAGCCATGACAACACTGCTTGTCGCGCTTTATGATGAAGAAAGACACCATGGCCTTGACCCCGCCGCATTGTATCCGGAATGTCTGGCAGTGACGCCCACACAAGGCGCGTCAACACTGGTGCTGATGCACTGCCCACGACTGCGCAAGCACTTGTCAGCCACAACACTGCTCCATCATATCCTTTACGGCGTGTTCAAGACAGACGACGCCATCCTGCCGCTGGCGCCCGCGTATCCCGAGGATTTCTTCGCGGCCCTGTGTGATGGCGCCTCTCCCGAAACGGCTCGAACATGGTGTCGCGCGTTTCTGGCGAAAGCAGGCGCGATGGAGGCCCATGCCCACGAGGAATTGCTGCCGGGCCGTGACTACCTTGCCGTTCTCAAAGAATTAACCGAAACCGTTGCATAGATTGGCGGCTGTTGTTGCGTTTTTTTGGGGCATAAAGGTGATACTCCTCCGGCGCCAAAACGGTGTTCAAAGAAGGTTGATTCAGGCCCTGCATATAAGGGACAATAGACCTTTAAGATTAAAGAGTGTTATAATGAGTGTGTTGCGTACCCGGTAAATTGTTGACAAAAAAGTGTCAAACAGCGATTTTCCGGGCAGTATGCATGTGTGCGTATTGACAGCCGCAACGTTTTTTGGTACAGTTAAGCGAGTGACGTAAAGGTATTCTCGCATGCAGAGTTCGTACAGTTATTTTGGTCAGCAGTTGGTGGACAAGGGCATTATCAAGCCCGAACAGCTCGAAGAAGCGCTGGAACGCCAACGCACGACCATGACCAACCGCAAACTGGGTGAAATCCTTGTGCGGCTGGGCTATATCAGCAAATCGCATGTGACCGAGGGGTTGGCGGAACAGCTTGGCATCCCCATTGTAAACCTGGCTGAGCGCGACATCCCGCCCCGCATCCGCGCAATCGTGGACGGTTCCATTGCCACGCTGTACAAGGTGGTGCCTGTGGAGGAACGGGACGGCGTATTGATGGTCGCCACGGATGACCCCACCAATATCAATACACTGGACAATCTTTCGCGGCTTTTGGATCGTCCCGTCGATCCCGTGTTGGCGTCGACAGAGCAAATTTCCGAGGCCTTGGCGCGGTATTACGGCCATCAGAAAGAAACCGTGGAATCGCTGTTGTCCTCCGCCAGCAGCGCCAGTAGCGTCAGCTCCTTAAGCAGCATGTCGAACATTGGTTCGAGCAGCTCGCTGGCCTCCATCGGCTCTTTATCCGGCGATGACATCAGCATGGACAGTATCGGCGTTGACGCTGCCGGGCTGGAAGAAGCGGCGGGCGAAGCCGCCTCCGCAGACGACGGTGAAGACAGCCCCGTCGTGCGATATGTGCAACAATTGATTGTGGAAGCCTTTCGACTGCGTGCCAGTGACATTCACATTGAGCCGGGCAAAACCGCCATCAAAGTGCGGTATCGCATAGACGGCGTGATGCAGGAAATGCCCGTGCCGCCAAAACGTGCTCAGGCCGCCATCATATCGCGGCTAAAACTCATGTCCGGCATGGATATTTCCGAGCGCCGCATTCCGCAGGACGGCCGTATTAAAATGAACGTGGGCTCGGTTGTCATTGACCTGCGTGTGAGTGCGCTGCCCGCGGCCTATGGCGAGAGCGTGGTGATGCGTATTCTCGATAAAAGCGGCCTGTTGCTTGGATTGGGACAGTTGGGCTTTTGTGCGGAGCATCAACAGCAGTGGGAACGCCTTATCCATCACGCCACCGGCGTTGTGTTGGTTACGGGACCCACCGGTTCCGGTAAAACCACCACGTTGTATGGTTCGCTGCACACGCTGAACAAGCCCGACGTAAAAATCATTACTGTGGAAGACCCTGTGGAGTATCAGTTGGGCGGCATCAACCAGGTGCAAATTAATCACGAGATTGGCTGGAACTTTGCTCGCGCCCTGCGCGCCATGTTCCGTCAAGACCCGGACATTGTGATGGTCGGGGAAATCCGCGACTTGGAAACCGCCGAGATCGCGATTAAAGCGGCGCTCACAGGGCATCTCGTTTTCTCCACACTCCATACAAACGACACCGCCAGTTCCTTTACACGACTCGTGGATATCGGCATTAAGCCGTTCCTTGTGGCCTCCGGTGTACGCGCCATTCTGGCGCAGCGACTGGTGCGCACCCTATGCAACAACTGCCGTGAACCCTACGATCCGCCCGAAGTCGAAAAAGAGCGGCTCGAGATGGATGTTAATTGGGATGACGTGGAACTGGTACACGGCGTGGGATGCGATAATTGCAACCAGACCGGGCACCAGGGACGAATGGGCGCCTATGAACTATTGCTCACCAGCGACAAGCTGCGCACTATGATTATGAATGGCGATAGTGCCACGGCGTTGCGGCGCATCGCCCGGCTTGAAGGCATGAAAACCATGCGCGAAGATGCATGGCAAAAGACGCTCAAGGGAATCACAACAATCGAAGAAGTCAACCGGCGGACGCGGGTGGATGAACCGCTTATCGCGCCCGCGGAAACGCCGAAACTCGTGCCTCGCGCTGCGGAAGCGCAAGCCGTGGCAGCAGGTTCTGAAAGGTAATATTCATGGCGTATGATATGGTAAGTTTGCTTCGGATGCTCGTTGACCGAGACGGATCCGACTTGCACATTACGGTGGATGCCCCGCCGATTGGGCGTGTTCACGGTCACTTGCAGTTCTTTGGTGAAAACCCCTGTACCTCCGAAGACACCGAGCGCCTTATGAAAAGTATTGCATCGGTGGATAACCAGCAGGAATTGCAGGAGGTCGGCGGCGCCGACTTCGGGTTTGCCTTTGAAGACATCGCCCGTTTCCGTGTTTCCATTTTTAAGCAACGCGGCAATGTGGGGTTGGTGCTGCGTCTTATTCCGCGCAAAATCATGACGTTTGAAGAAATCGGCCTGCCCAATTCGCTCAAGGACATTATTAATCAGCCCCGTGGCCTTATATTGGTTACCGGACCCACCGGCTCGGGCAAGTCCACTTCGCTGGCCACCATGATTGACTGGCTCAATACTAATTTTGACCACCACATCATTACCATTGAAGACCCCATCGAGTATTATCACAACCACAAGAAAAGCCTCATTATGCAGCGCGAAGTGGGTGTGGACGTGCCTACATTTGCGGAAGCGTTGCGCCGCGCATTGCGCCAGGACCCGGACGTGATTCTTGTGGGCGAGATGCGCGACTTGGAAACAATTGAAGCGGCCATCACGGCCGCAGAAACCGGCCATTTGGTGTTTGGCACCCTGCATACCACGGGCGCCGTGCGCACCATTGACCGTATTGTGGACGCATTTCCGTCGAACCAGCAGGAACAGATTCGGACGCAGCTGTCCGGCAACTTGAAGTCTGTGATTTCGCAGGCGCTTCTGCCGCGAAAAAGCGGCTTTGGTCGTGTGGCGGCGTTTGAGATTATGGTCACTACCTCTGCGATTCAGAATCTGATTCGCGAAAACAAGTCATACCGCATCACCTCCGCCATTCAGACCGGACATAAGTATGGCATGCATCTCCTGGATGAGCATTTGATGGCGCTCTACCGCAAAGGGGTGGTCACCTATGAAACCGCGTTGGCGAAAGCACAAATGCAAGACGAATTTGAGAATCAGGTAAAGGCGCTTGGCTTGGAAGCCGGCGATTCGCAACAATCTAAACGCGCTGGATAGGCCGCCGCGACTTTTGTTTGGTTTCTGACGTAAACAAGATGAAAACAACCACGACACAACAGGAAAGCAGGTAGATGGCAGGTCCCGTAGGAACAGTGCGACAAGTCGGCGAGATTCTCGTCGAACAGGGCATTATCACGCCGCTCCAACTGGATGAGGCGCTGCAACGGCAGCGTCTTACCGGCGATTTGCTCGGTCGCATCCTCGTTTCTTTGGGCTATGCAGAGGAACAGGATGTCATTGTGGCCCTTGGCATGCAGCAAGGCATGGACCGCATTGACATCAGCAAACTTGATATCCCGGAGGACGTCATCAAGACGCTGACAGGCGACGTGGCCCGTTTCTACAACGTGGTGCCGGTGCGTATTGAGGATGGCGATCTCATTGTGGCCATGGCCGATCCGCTGAACATTCAGACGATTGACGACCTGTGCCAGATTACCGGCATGAATGTAAGGGGCGCCATCAGCAATCCGGAAGATGTGATTGCGTCATGGAAGAAAAACTATTCCATGGAGACCGGGTCGGTCAATGCGATGCTCAACGAACTGACCGAACTGGTCGGCACCGAGGAGTTGTCGCTGGAAGAACTCGGACAGCAGGAAATTCTTTCCGACGCGGACAACTTGGTGGAGTTGGCACAACAGCCCGAAGTGATCAAGATCGTCAATCTTATCTTTCTTACGGCACTGCAAAAACGTGCCTCCGATATTCATTTCGAGGTGTATGAGGAAGATTTTCGGGTTCGCATCCGGGTGGACGGAGTGCTGCACGAAATCGTGCATCCGCCAAAGGCATCCTGCATCGCGTTGGTATCGCGCATTAAAGTTATCTGCAGCATGGACATTGGCGAGCGCCGCATGCCCCAGGACGCGCGCATTGAACTTAAGATTGGCGACAGCTTTATTGACGTGCGCGTGGCCACACTGCCCACGCTCTACGGCGAATGCGTCGTGATGCGTGTGCTTGACCGCACCGCCATTAAAATTGACCTCGATTCACTGGGACTTACGCCCCAGACCATGAAAAAGACGTTGACCGTCATCAACAAACCCAATGGCATTATTCTGGTCACGGGGCCCACGGGTTGCGGCAAGACCACCACGCTCTATGCGTGTCTGAATGTGTTGAATACCCCCGAAGTCAAAATTATTACCACAGAAGACCCGGTGGAGCTGCAAATTGAACGGCTGGTGCAATGCCAGGTGCATGAGGAAGTCGGGCTTACCTTCGCGGCATGTCTACGCTCAATCTTGCGTCAGGACCCCGATATCGTGATGGTCGGTGAAATTCGCGACCTCGAAACCGCGCAAATTGCCGTGGAAGCGTCGCTTACCGGTCACTTGGTATTGAGCACGCTCCACACCAACAGCGCCGCCGAAACCGTCACACGTCTGCTTGATATGGATGTGGAGCCGTTCCTGATTACGGCATCGTTGGAAGCGGTGTTGGCACAACGACTGGTGCGTGTGTTATGCCGCCAATGCAAAGAAAAATATCGTCCCGAGCCTGAAGAGATGGATGAACTTGATGTGCCGACGGCATGGCGCAAAGACCCCAACTTCAAACTGTTCCGTGCCAAGGGATGCGCCGCCTGTGACTATGTCGGCTACATGGGACGCATCGGCTTGTACGAAATGCTGTTGGTGGATGAAACTGTTCGTGAAATGATCCTTGAACGCGCCATGGCGCATGAGTTGCGCCGTTATGCACGAAAGAAGCAGGGAATGCTTATCTTGCGGGAAGAAGGACTTATGAAATGTGCGCAGGGAATTACCAGTCCTGCAGAAGTAATCGCGCGTACAGACCAGTATGACGATTAGGAGATGGGTTTATGCCAAAATTTGCTTATCGCGCCCTGAATAAAGAAGGAAAACAGTCCTTCGGCATTGTCGCGGCGGACACGCAGGCACTCGCCATTAACGACATCCGGTCGCTGGGCCTGTTCCCAACCCACGTGCGGGAAGCGACCCGTGCCGACGAGCGACGCGCCCTGCGGCAGGGACGAGGACTGAACGAACTCTATTTCGGCGGCGTGAAAACAAAAGAACTGGTGGTGATGACCCGCCAGCTTTCAACCCTTATTGATGCGGGACTGCCGCTGCTGCGCTGTATTAACGTGCTCATAGCCCAGCTTAAGCCTTCCAAATTGCGGGACATTCTGCGGGAAATTTCGTCGGACATCCAAAGCGGTTCCACCTTTGCCGAGGCGCTTGCCAAACATCCCAAGCAGTTTGACCGCCTTTTTGTGAACATGGTGCGCGCGGGCGAGGTGGGCGGTATGCTTGAAACCGTGTTGCAACGGCTCGCCATATTCATGGAGCGACGCCAGGCGCTCAAACGGCGCGTGCGCGGTGCGCTTATCTATCCCATTGCCGTTATTGTTATTGCCTGTAGTATCGTTGCGTTCCTGCTTGTGCGCGTGGTGCCGGTGTTCGCCGAGATATTTGAAGAATTCGGCGGTGAACTTCCCGCGCCCACAAGGGTGCTGATCTCCGCCGGGGATTTCATGATGTACCAATGGTGGCTCATTATTGTGATCCTCTGCTGGTCAGTCATCGGCCTCAAACTGCTGATGAAATCAAAGCAGGTTAAACGGGTGTTCGACCGTGTCATATTGAAGGTGCCGCTCATCGGCGATTTGATCACCAAGGTGTCCGTGGCGCGGTTTGCGCGTACGCTGGGTACGCTCGTAACATCGGGTGTTCCCATCTTGCAGGCGCTTAAAATTACGCGCGAGACCATCGGAAACGAAGTGGTGCAAAATGCCGTGGACGCCGTGCATGACAGTGTGCAGGACGGCGGCACGATTGCCGCGCCCCTTGATGAAAGCAAGGTGTTTCCCGCCATGGTGGTAAACATGATTGACGTGGGCGAGGAAACGGGCGCCTTGGATTCCATGCTCATGAAGGTGGCCGATATTTACGACGCGGAGGTGGAGGCCGCCGTGGACGCCATGCTTGCACTGCTCGAACCCATGATTATCATTGTGCTTGGCGGTATCATCGGTTTT
>SKQZ01000461.1 GCA_007118765.1 Candidatus Hydrogenedentota bacterium | reverse complement strand
TGCTCCGTGTCATGCATTATCGCATCCTGAGCATCAAAGATGTCCTGCCAGGGGCCGTTTCGCGAGTTATTAGAGGCGGCCACTATCCAGCCGTGCTCCAAAGCCGCATCGGCCATGGCCAATAGAATACCTTTCCCATTACCGCCGGGATCAAAACAATACAGTATCGGGCTGGGTGTTGTTGTCGGCGCCGTGGGCGGAATATATAACTCATAGGTTTGGGACGGATCGTCTAAACAAACAACGTGGGTATTGCCATGAGGATCGCCGTAGTCTTTCTCTGAAAAGGTTGCTGATGCGACCGTGCCATAAGTTAATATCATGGCAACAGTCAGAGGTTTAAGAGCAGATAAGCGGCCGGTATTCATTTTCATAAATAAGCCTTTCTGATTCGTCTAGCAGACCCATTGTATCCCGTATGATAAAACCATTATAACATAAAAACGGAACGAAAGGGACTCCTTAATTGGCGGTAATGTGTGACAGCGGAGGGAAAAGCCAGAAAAAATAAACAGCGGATTCGGCTTATTGCGTTCTTTGGAAGTGGCGGCGCAGATAGCCTGCGGCAGCGACAACAAAGTAACAGCCGCCGCCAATGACAATGATGGCCGGGCCTGCCGGCAGGTCGGGGCCGTAACTGAAGGTCAGCCCCGCCAGACAAAACAGGGCGCACAGTATTGTCGCCAGCACCATCATTTGTGCAAGCGAGCCCGCAAACCGGCCAGCCAGCGCGGCGGGCAAGGTCAACAGCGCAATGACCAGCACAATGCCCACGATTACCGACAGCGCCACCACCGTCAGTGCCGTCAACGCAAGCAATAGAATATAGAATCCCGATACATTGACGTTCCGTGTACGGGCAAACTCCTCATCGAAACAAACCAATTGAAAGGCGTCGTACCATCGCGCCACCACAACCAGCAACAACACATTTAACCCCGCAATAAGATACAGGTGCTGCCGGGTCACCAGAAGAATATCGCCGAAGAGGTAGCCCATTAAATCCTGACTGTAGCCCGGTGTGGCGTATATGAACAGCACGCCTGACGCCATGCCCACCGACCACACCGCACTGATGGCGCTGTCTTCGCGCTCCCGACTGGTCAATGACATCCAGCCGATAACCGCCGCGGCCAGTAGCGCCGCGACCAGCGCCCCATGAATGGGATGAACAAAAGACCAGCCATGCACGGTTTGCAGGTAGCGTGCCGCGCCCATCCCGCCCAGCACGCAATGGGCTACGCCCGCCGCTATATAGGTGATGCGCCGCACCACCACATAACTGCCCACAACACCGCAGGTCATGCTCAGCAACAACGATGCAAGCACCGCGTTACGCGCCAGCGGCTGTTCGGCAACGGCATTCCAGAACTCAAACATGGCAGCTGTCCGTCGCAGGTTTCGGGAATGTCCCGGGCATGGACAATCCCGTGATATGACGCATGAGCGCATCGTCTATGTTTTCAGTGGGCGGATGCAGATGTACCGTCCGATTGACGCAAAATACCAAATCAAGAAAACGAGACGCCACCTTGGGGTAGTGGGTAATCAATAGTATGGTCATGTGGTTGCGCAATTGTTGCAGCACGTCCAATATCTTATCTTCCGCCGTGATGTCCACGTTCGATGTCGGCTCGTCCAACAATAATATGGCCGGGGCCGTTACCAGCGCGCGTGCAATGAGGACGCGCTGCCGCTGTCCGCCGGAAAGACTGTTGAACCAATGGTTCTCGATGTCTGCAAGCCCCACGGCATCCAGAGCGGCCAGCACTTTCTCCCGCGTGCTCTTGCGATTGCGGAATCTCCCGGGGTTGTCCGCGCCAATCAGTCCCATCCGCGCCACATCGTACACGCGCACCGGAAACAAAGGGTCAAACTGCGGGCTTTGCGCTACATATCCCACGGACAACCGCGCGTCGCCCGGCGCACGTCCCAAAACGCGTACGCTCCCCCGCGCCGGCCGCACAAGACCGAGCAACATTTTGAACAACGTGGTCTTGCCGCCGCCGTTCGGACCGACGATGGTAACAAAGCGGCCTGAATCAATGGTCATGTTCACATCAAGCAAGGCGGGTGTCGTGCCGTAATATACGGACGCGTCCCGAATGTCAATAATTGCGGTCATTGCATGTCCTTGTGGGTTGCCGCCACACCCTGTGATAACAAATGCCAACGCATGCCAAACTGACATGCCACGGTTGCCACGGCGATCCTATTCAAAACTTGAGGCGATGGCTTGGGCAACGGTCTCCATCCCGGCGATATAGTCTTCCATAAGGGCATTCAATATTACCACATCCACCGAGGCCTGATCGGCAATAATCCGTACCGACCCATCCGCGAACTGCGGCTGATCAAATATGACGCGCACATTTTCCTGCTTGATTTCATCAATCAACGCATACAAACGGCGCGAGCCGGGGCTTTTCCCTTCGTTTTCTATGCTTCGCTGCTCGAATCCATAGGCCTCTGCAAGATAGCCAAAAGCCGGATGATACACATAAATGACGTTACCCTGTGCAGGCGCCAAAATCGTTTGCAGACGCTGGTGCAGGGCGTCCAGTTCGGCGGCAAAGGCGGCGGCATTCGTCGCGAACGTATCCGCATGTTCCGGCGCCGCCGCACCCAACGCGGAGGCCATGGTGGCCGCTTGAATCTTTACCCGCATGGGGTCCAGCCAAATATGCGGGTCTTCATCATGATGGTGGTGATGGTGACCATGGTCATGATGGTCGTGGGTACAGATCCCTTCAAGCATTGGCACTCCATCCCGCGTGTCCACAATGGTCAAGTTCGGACACGCGGCTGCGAGCCGCCCTACCAGTGGTTCCTCGAAAGGCATGCCAATCCGGAAATAGATATCCGCATTGCTCAACACGTCCATCTGTCGCGGGGTGACTTGGTGCGTTTCTGCTGCATGGTCTCGCGGCGCAAGTACGGTTGTCCTTGCCAGCGGACCGGCAATCTGCTCCACAAAATAGGCCTGCGGCACAATGCTTACCACTATCGAAAGCGCCGCGTCGTTCATATTGTCGGCAGACTGCGTCGTATCCGATCCGCATCCTGAAAGGTTCGCAACAATCGCACTCGCCATTACAAAAAATACACAAACTCGAAGGGACATCATTACTGCTTTCTTTGCCGTTGCCGCGCGAGACGGCTGTTTTCCGTGCTCCAAATGATAATCAGTGTTTGTTAATGATACCATGCTATCAATTACGACGCAAACAAACGCCCTGCAAGTCGTCATGACCCGCAGGGCGTTGCAAAGACTATACGGTGTGGCTCAGGCGATGCGATAGGGCGGCTTCAG
>SKQZ01000301.1 GCA_007118765.1 Candidatus Hydrogenedentota bacterium | reverse complement strand
TTTGGTTCCGGTAAACTCCTCATTAAACACGTCCGGCGCCGCGATGTCGTCGGTTGTGTAGAGGATGCCGCCGTATCCTTCGGGCACGTCAAACGGCACGTCGTCAAGCGGGGGCAAGTCCGGGCCGAGCAACGCGAAGGCAGGCCGATACGTTTCCAGTCCGGCTATATGGGGCACGCCCAGCTGTATTTTGGCGACAGCGTCGGCTTCGGCTTCAAACTGCAGCCAGACGGTGGGCCTGTCAACGGTGACGGTGTGATACACCACCTGCGAGATTTCTATGTCGCCAATGTCAATGGCGTTGGCGGCGTCTGTGTGGGTTCCGTCGTTCGGGATGTACCGGTGGGCGGCGGCGCCGTGTGTTACGGCCACGACCATGAGGCCTGTAAGCATCAGAATGTTGACCCATTTCATTGGAAGTTTCTCCTTCTAATTGGTTGATAACACACGATATTATAACACAGCATGAGGCGCTCACATTCCGGCGGCAGCCGCCGCAGAAAAAAAATGACGACCGATGTTGTCTTTTGTGGCGGCGAACAACGTTTTACCGGTATGCATTCGTAACAAGGAGTTATACATGGACACTGCCGGGCTTCCGATATCCTTTGGATTGTGCACATGAACAGCATGCGCAAACTTGTTGTTCTGGTTGTGGGCGTGGCATTGCTGGTTATCGGCGCAGCCATGATTGTATTGCCCGGTCCGGCTCTGGTGGTGCTGCCGCTGGGGCTGGCGGTATTGGGCGCGGAATTCCCATGGGCGCGCCGCCTGCTCCGTTACATACTGGAAAGGGTCCGCGCGTTTTTCAATCGCCTCACACAGCCTGTTGCCCCGCCCGAATAGCAGGATGACACGGCCCTGAACGCCCTGTGCATTTCCTGGTCACACGATATTGATTTTGGCTGGCAACTCATGCTATAAAAACGTATTCCTTCAGTCATGCCGTCTGCGGCGGCGACGTTGGGCGTCGCTCCTCCCCATAGTAAATCCACAGGCGTGCGTCCAGGGTGCGCAGCCATATAATTAGGAATGCAGCAGTATGCTAATAGGCAGTAAATCCACCAGCACCATCGTAGACGTATTCCGTATTGGACTTACGGAAATGATCCGCGCCACCGGACTTCCCGAGGAGGCAACGTTTAACACGGAAGACTGCGTGATCTTTGTCAAGGGCAAGGATCTTGGCAATCGTATTGACACGATGCGCGTTACCTTCACCATGCGCAAGGACACCACGCCGCAAAAGATTGAGGCGGCCGTGGGCGCCTCCAAACTCGGCATGCGGGCCACATGCGAAGACGGCAAATGCACGTTGCAGGTGCCGCCTTTCGAGTGGCGTCAGTTGCCGCTTTTGGCGCCGCTGGACGAAATCATTGAGAAACATGCCGCCCGCAGCATGCGATCACAAACATGGGCGCTTGAAGTTTCCAATTATACCTCCAACAACTACAACATCAACAAACTTATCGAAGTGATGCGCGCGAATAACGCTTCGGACTTGCATCTGCGCGCGGGCAACCGCCCGTTTATGCGTGTTGACAACGAATTGCAGCCCGTGCCCGACACGCCGGTCATCACCAGCGAGGATATGTATCAGTTTGTGTATCAGTTGGGCGGCGAGCAAGAGATCAACGCGTTGGAAACAGAGCGCGAAAACAGCTTCCAATACCACGCCGCCGGCATCGGATATTTGCGTTGCAGCGGCTACATCAAAAACACGGCCATGGCCATTGCCCTGCGCCTCATTCCCGAAGAACCGCCGCCCTTTGAAGAAATCAACATCCCGGAGGTGGTAAAAACGGTGTGTTACAAACACCGCGGCCTGTTTCTGGTGTGCGGCGTGACCGGTAGCGGCAAGTCCACCACATTGGCGGCCATGATAGACTACATCAACCAACAGCGCCGCTCCCACATCATCACCATTGAAGACCCGGTGGAGTATGTGTACCAGGATAAAAAAAGCATTATTTCACAGCGTCAGGTGGGACGGGACACCCTCTCCTTCGCCAACGCCCTGCGCGGTTCGCTCCGCGAAGACCCGGATGTCATTCTGGTGGGTGAAATGCGCGACATGGAAACCATTCGCGCCGGACTCAGCGCGGCGGAAACCGGTCACTTGGTGTTCAGCACGCTGCATACCACCACCTCTGTGGACACGATTAACCGCATGATCAGTTATTTCCCGCAAAACGAACGCGACCTCATTCGTCAGGAAATCGCCTATACATTGCAGGGGGTGGTGTGCCAGCGTCTGCTGAAAAAGATTGGCGGCGGCCGTATCCCCGCCGTGGAAATCCTTTTGGGCGGGCGCCCCATTGTGCGTGACGCTATTTTGGATGGCGATTTGGACAAATTGTACGGCATTATTGAAACGGACAGCGACATGCGCAGTTTCGACCAGTATGCCGTGGAACTTTACCAGAAAAAGATTGTGACCAAGGAAGAAGCAATCAGTGCGTGCAGTAATGCAGAAGGTTTCCAGCGTATCATTTCGGGCATCAAATCTTCCGAAGGCCGCAGACTTCTCAAATAGTTTCGGGAAGCACGGTTAACAGCGGTGAAGAACACCTTATGAGAAAATGCATCTATCTTATTGACGCAATGGCGTTTGCTTTTCGCGCTTTCCATGCCATCAAAACGCCATTATCTGATGCAAACAA
This sequence comes from Candidatus Hydrogenedentota bacterium, assembly GCA_007118765.1. Classification (GTDB taxonomy): domain Bacteria; phylum Hydrogenedentota; class Hydrogenedentia; order Hydrogenedentales; family CAITNO01; genus SLFT01. The sequence goes on along the minus strand of SKQZ01000301.1, from coordinate 651 downwards.
CCGGCCCACCAACGCGGTTTACGGTTTTGCGCGGATTGTGCTTAAGCTGTTGCGCGAACACGACCCGCAGCATATTGCCGTGGTGTTTGATGCGCCGGAGAAGAACTTTCGCGAGGAAATGTACCCCGAGTACAAGGCGACACGAGTGAAAACGCCGCCAGAATTACTGGAGCAATTCCCGCGCATGCATGAATTGGTGCGTGCCTTGAACCTGCCGTTGCTGGTGGTGCCGGGCGTGGAAGCGGACGATGTGATCGGCGCCCTTGCCCGACAGGCGGAAGCGGCGGATATGGATGTGGTGGTGGTGAGTGGCGACAAGGATTTGATGCAACTAATCAGCGACCGGGTGCGCATGTATGACCCGAACAAAGACGAGGCGAAGGCATGGTCCGGCGTGGAGGAGGTGCGCGCACGTTTTGGCGTGAAACCGGCGCATGTGCGCGACGCGCTGGCGCTGATCGGCGATTCCGCCGACAATATCCCCGGTGTGCGCCAGATAGGCGAGGTAAAGGCGCGCAAGTTGCTTTCCACCTATCAATCGCTTGAAAACCTGTACGCCCATCTGGACGATATTTCCGGGAAACAACGGGAGTATCTGGAACAAGACCGCGACCAAGCGTTTTTTGCGCGGGACTTAGTCACCATTAAAAC
>SKQZ01000341.1 GCA_007118765.1 Candidatus Hydrogenedentota bacterium | reverse complement strand
TTGCTTGCCCGCCGACTTCGACGTGTAATAACACGCTGTCAGCCGGCGGCCTGCGCAAAACACCTGCTCTGGCGCAATCTTCACAGGCTCACGACGAAACCTGATGAAATATCCGGGCTAGGTGTCCTCATGTGCGCACATATTGTTGGGTGCGGCTTATCACCATATCCTGCCAATCTTTATTGAGCGTGGCGAAACGAGCCGACCATCCGGCAATGCGCACGGCCAGATTCGGATATTTTTCGGGGTGCCGTTGTGCGTCAATAAGCAGGGCCGAGTCCACCACATCAATATGCAGAAACATGCCGCCCTGTCGCACGAACCCACGCATCAACGCCACCAAGGCCGCAACCCCTGCTTCGCCGCGAACAGTGTCGGGATGTATCTTCAATTCCAGCGTAGCACAGTTCGGACATTTGGAAAAGTCCAGTTTGCAGTAGGAATTGATCACCGCCGTGGGGCCTTTACCGTCTGTACCCGGCGATGGCGAACAGTTGGTGGCCAACACCTCGCCCAAACGATGGCCGTCGGGGGAGGCTTTGCGCGGGCCGTGGGGCGCTGCCCATTCAATTTCCCTGCCGAAGGTGCTGATGCCCGCCGGCCGCAAAACGCCCGCCCGATCCTTCACCTGCGCCGCCAGTGCAACATAGTCTTCATAAACCCGCACCACCATGGCGTCGGCTTCGTCGTCATCATTGCCGTAACAGGCAAAACGCGTTTGTATGAGCCGCCTCAGATGCTCATGTTTTTGCCAGTCGTTGCGCAGTATCGTCACAAAATCAGACAGGGTCAGATACGCTTCTTCATACACCAGTTTGCGAATGACCAACATGCTGTTGGCGATATTGGCAATGCCGCCGATATGCGGCGCCAACACGTTATACTTGGCGCCCCGCTCGAAATAGCCGCGGGTGTTTTCAATACAATCGTCAATAAACATGGACACCAGCGGCGTGGGGTTGCCGCTTCGCGCCCAGTTATCCGCCATGGCATGATGGTTTTCAAGGTGCGCTGCCAAACGTTTCTTGAAGGCTTCGTACATCTCCTCAAAGCTATCATAGGCCGGCGGGTCTGCCTCGGGATCACGAAGGCCCAACGTATCATGCAGCAGGCCAAGGCCGTCAAAGGGGGCGTAACTAAAGAGGGTTTTACCCGGTATCAACGTTTCCCAGCAGCCGTCATTGGCAAAACACCGCGCTTCCTCAAGGGGATAGCCAAACTGTACAAGCGCATCTATCGCCACTTCTTCGTTATACAATGCCACAATGCCGCCGCCATGACGCTGTACTTCCGCCACGCGCCGCAGTAATTCCTCAGGCGTGTCGCGGTTTATGCGCACGGCGATGGGGAAATCGCTGATATGAAGCTCCTCCACGATATCAAGCACCAAATGCGTGACGGGATTGCACACTTCTTCACCGTTCTTATTTATGCCTGCCAACACGATATTCTGATAGTGCTGCGCGTCCCCGGATCCAACTTCGCCGAAACTGTGAACCGCACCAATCCATTCGCAACCTTTAATCCAGAAATGGGCCAACAACTCACGCGCTTCGTCAAGGGTGATGACATCGGCTTTTAGATCCGCCTCAAGATATGGCCACAACATCTCATCAATGCGGCCGATACCGCTCCACGTACCCATAAGCCGTTGGAACGCATACAAAAACCAGAGTGATTGAACCGCCTCATGAAACGAACGCGGTGGATTTTCCGGCACATGATGCAATGCGTCCCATGCCTTTTTATAGATGGCCTGTTCCTCGCCGTTGCTGGATGCGATACGGTTTTCGAGCAGTGTCAGATGGCGTTCACGCCAGATGTCCATGGCATCCAGGCACACCAGCATTGCGTCAAGCAAGTCGCCGCCATAGCGCGTTGGTTCTGCATGATTGGCATGGGACGACCCATCAAAAAAGACCGTGTCGCCTTCGTCCAGGCGCGGCGTCCACAAGGCAACGGTATGTTTATCCGCTTGGGTCATGTCATCCGCTGATGTCGGCACAACTGCAACCGTGCGCAGTCGCGCCGCTTCGATGTTACCGCGACACCCCATGCCGCCGGGCGGATATGCCCCGAGATAAAGCAGTCCGTCGTCCGGTCCTTGACCGTCCTGCATGGTCGCATCGGCAACACCGGCGGCAAGTTCCGATGTCAACACCGGGTCGCCGTCCACATACAGTGTAATACTGTTTGGCGTCCACACCATGGCCACGGCATGCCACGCATCATCGGTAATAACGTAGTCCGAAACAAAGGTATTTGGCGAATACCCGGGCAAATAGGCGCTCAACCGGCCCGTACCGGCCTCTGCAAATAGTTCCCAATGATGGGGGGATGTTTTATTGCGATGGGCGATGATGATGCTGTAGCCCGGATGGGCCTCCAGTTTGACAAGGCATTCCACGGTTAGCGGCGGTTGTGCATACAGATCCAGCGGCACGGCACTCCAGTGATACGCCCCTGACGCATCTGCGGCGGCCGCCATGGCATGTGACCCGGTCGTCAGTCGCTGTGGCGGTGTTGGTTTGTCCACATCGCCCCGGGCGCGCCGGTTCTCAATACGCGCTCTGAGTTCGCGTGTGCCGGTATGCAACACCCGGTCAAAACCGAGGGTCGTATGACTGACACTGATACATCCGGCCACCGGCGTAACATGAAGTGGCGCCTCACGCAATGTCGCCGCGCCGACAATGCGCTCATGGGGCAATACACGCAGTGGGGCCTTCTGCGCCACAAGCCGGGTGGCCAAGGCATACCGCATGTCCTGCGTAAGGCCCACCGTTTCTTCCGGCGAAAGACCGAAGTCCGCATTGGTCATGGATCGGCCGTGTTCGCCTGCCAATGCACGTTGCGCAAGGGTTCGGGTCATATCGGAAAGTCGTTGGGGGCGTTCGGGACGCCATGCCGTAGCGTGCCATCCGGAGGGGAGTGTTGAATCGGGCGACACGGCGGCGCGTGCGGCGATTGACCCGCCAATGGCGGCGGCGCCTGCGGAAGCGCGTTTCATGAAATCACGTCTGTTAAGTGTCATAAAATCAGTCTCCGGCAGTCATCTAATACTGCAAGCTACAGTAACACGCTATGCCATACAAAAAAGTGTACCATAACCGGAACGGCACGTCAATTTACGAAATACTGCACACGGGCATTATTGTGCACACATGCTAACGTACGCAGGCCCTAATGGCAACCGTATCCAAGGCGGCATGGAGATTCGCTGTTTACATAGAATTCTGCCAAGGTTCCATAATGCGACAGGGCGGCATATATACATTCAATCGGGTGCTTTCGCGCACAACGATTACAAATAACACATTGAA